>NZ_JBEXRO010000026.1:0-104360 GCF_040613095.1 Streptomyces sp. NPDC006309
TCACCGAGAGGAACGGGGTATCAACATATCTGGCGTTGACTTTTGGCACGCTGTTGAGTTCTCAAGGAACGGTCGCTTCCTTTGTACTCACCCTCGCGGGCTTTCCTCCGGGCGCTTCCCTTCGGCCTTACGTCTCAAACTCTACCAGAATTTTCCCCTCTCCGGTGACCACTCCCCTGCGAGCACGCAGAGGGAGATCCAGAGATTAGGATCTGACGAGTTTGGGTTCTGCCAGGTGAGGACGCTCTTGCGCGCCGCTCCGTCCTGAGCAGGGTTACGACCGTACACGGAGCCTCGGAGCAGGGGCAAATCTGCCGGGTTGGTGGTCTAGACCACTACCTGCTAGCTTCCATACGGAACCACCACTTCACATGACATACCCTGCTGCTCAACGCGCCGTTCGGGAGTACCGGTGACGGCCCGCGAGCAGCTCCACTCCTGGGAGGCTTCCCATGACCACCGTGACGTCCCCTCTCTCTGGACGGGCCATCGGACTGGCCGCAGTGCCGGATCCGGTCTTCTCCGGGGCCATGGTCGGCCCGGGTACCGCGATCGACCCCGTGCGTGAGCCCTCCGAGGCCGTCGCGCCCGTGGACGGCGTCATCGTTTCCCTGCACCCGCACGCGTTCGTCGTGGTCGACGAAAGCGGGCACGGCGTGCTCACACATCTCGGCATCGACACCGTCCAGCTCAACGGCGAGGGCTTCGAGCTGCTCGTCGACAAGGGCGACACCGTGCGGCGCGGCCAGAGCATCGTCCGCTGGAACCCCGCCTCGGTCGAGGCCGCCGGCAAGTCGCCGGTGTGCCCCGTCGTCGCGCTGGAAGCCACCGCCGAGTCCCTCTCCGGCCTCCGTGACAGCGGTGACGTGAAGACAGGCGACGGCCTCTTCTCCTGGAACTGAGAGCAGTGCCGTCGCAGGACGGCGGACAGCGCAACCACCGCGGCGGGACCTGCCGCACTATCGGAGACGGGTGAGATGGAGACAACGCTGCGAGGCGTCGGCGTGAGCCATGGCGTGGCGATCGGCGAGGTTCGGCACATGGGTACGGCGGTGCTGGAGCCGCCGGCCAAGCAGATCCCCGTGCAGGACGCGGAGCGGGAGCAGGGCCGCGCCCGTCAGGCCGTGGACGCGGTCGCCGCCGACCTGACGGCGCGCGGCAACCTGGCGGGGGGTGAGGCGCAGGCCGTGCTGGAGGCGCAGGCCATGATGGCGCAGGACCCCGAGCTGATGGCGGACGTCGACCGGCGGATCGCCGTCGGCAGCACGGCGGAGCGTGCCGTCTACGACGCGTTCGCGGCCTACCGGGAGCTGCTGGCCGGTGCGGGTGAGTACCTCGCCGGCCGCGTGGCCGACCTGGATGACGTGCGCAACCGGATCGTCGCCCGTCTGCTGGGCGTTCCGATGCCGGGTGTCCCGGACAGTGACTCGCCTTATGTGCTGGTGGCACGGGACCTGGCCCCCGCGGACACGGCGTTGCTGGACCCGTCTCTGGTGCTCGGTTTCGTGACCGAGGAGGGCGGGCCGACCAGTCACAGCGCGATCCTGGCGCGGGCGCTGGGTGTGCCGGCCGTCGTGGCGCTGCCGGGCGCCGGTGAGCTGGCCGAGGGCACGGTGGTGGCCGTGGACGGCAGCACCGGCGATGTCTTCGTGAACCCCAGTGACGAGAAGAAGGCCGCGCTGGAGGCCTCGGCCGCCGAGCGCAGGGCCGCGCTGTCCGCGTCGACCGGGCCCGGTGCGACGGCGGACGGGCACAAGGTGCCGCTGCTGGCGAACGTGGGCGGGCCCGCTGACGTACCGGCGGCCGTGGAGGCCGGTGCCGAGGGTGTCGGTCTGTTCCGTACCGAGTTCCTGTTCCTGGACGACAGCAAGAACGCTCCTTCCGAGGACAAGCAGGTGGAGGCCTACCGGCAGGTGCTGGAGGCGTTCCCCGAGGGCCGTGTGGTCGTGCGGGTGCTGGACGCGGGCGCCGACAAGCCGCTGGACTTCCTGACGCCGGCCGATGAGCCGAACCCCGCGCTGGGCGTGCGGGGCCTGCGGACGCTGCTGGACCACCCCGAGGTGCTGCGCACGCAGCTGACCGCGCTGGCGCGGGCCGCGGAGGGGCTGCCCGTCCACCTCGAGGTCATGGCACCCATGGTGGCGGACCGCAGGGACGCCAGGGCGTTCGCGGACGCCTGCCGGGAGGCGGGGCTGCGGGCCAAGTTCGGCGCGATGGTGGAGATCCCGTCGGCCGCGCTGCGGGCGCGTTCGATCCTCCAGGAGGTCGAGTTCCTGTCGCTGGGCACCAACGACCTGGCGCAGTACACGTTCGCCGCGGACCGGCAGGTGGGCGCGGTGTCGCGGCTACAGGATCCGTGGCAGCCGGCGCTGCTCGACCTGGTGGCGCTGTCGGCCGAGTCGGCCAGGGCCGAGGGCAAGAGCTGCGGGGTGTGCGGTGAGGCCGCGTCCGACCCGCTGCTGGCGTGTGTGCTGACCGGTCTGGGTGTCACCTCCCTGTCCATGGGTGCGGCGTCGATTCCTTACGTCCGGGCCACGCTGGCGAAGTACACGCTGGCGCAGTGCGAGCGGGCCGCGGCGGCGGCGCGTGCGGCGGACAGCGCCGAGGAGGCGCGCGGCGCGGCTCAGGCGGTGCTGTCCGGCGAGTAGCCGTACCGGCGCGCCTCCGGCGTGGTTCAGGGGCGTCCTGCCTTCGGGTGGGGCGCCCCTGAAGTGTCTGTCCGGCCGGTGCCGGGTCTCAGTGGCGGTGGTCCGGTGCCGTGCTGTCGGCTCCGAGGTCTGGTGGCTCGCGGTAGTCGACGTTGGACTCCGGGGAGATCAGGTCACCGGTGTCGACGTCCGTGCAGTAGGCGTCGAAGACCTCGGACGCGGTCAGGGGTTCCAGGTCGCCGGTGCGCAGTCGCCAGCCGTAGACCTGGTCGGCCGTGCCGGTGGCGGTGGTGCGGATGACGAGTCCGCCGGGGCTTCGGGTCGCGAGGCCGAGGGCGAGGACCCCGGTGAACTCGAGGGCCTCGGCCTCGTCCAGGCGGGTCGCGCCGTGGGGGTCCTGGTCGCCGTGCAGGACGGCGACGAGGGTGTCCGGGGCCGCGGAGACGGTGCAGACCAGGTGCCGGTCACCGGGCGGTGCGGTGTCGAGGATGCGGACCACCAGGTCGGCGGCGCGGGTGAAGGCCGCCCTGCCGATGTCCTCGCCGCAGGTGGGGCAGGGGCCGAGGCGGGTCAGGAGGGTGGTGGCGTACTCCCAGGTGGCCTGGCGTACGGCTTCGTCGACGAGGGCCGGCAGGAGGTCGGCGAGGGGCCGGCCGTCGTAGGGGACGGTGGGGCCGGTGGCCGCGAGTTCCGCCGTGAACCGGGTGCGGCTGGCCGGGGCTTCCGGGTCCAGGCCGGTGTCCGCGCAGTAGACGGCGTAGTCCTCGGGGTCGAACAGGGCGAGGGTGGTGTGGCTGCCCTGGGCGGCGCGGGTGCGCAGAACGGCCTCCATCTGCTGGAGGTAGGCCGTGTGGTCGTCGAAGGTGAAGCTGCGGTAGCGCCGCATGACGCGGAAGTCGTGTTCGTCGGTGAGCACGCCGATGGTGCCGGCGATCTCGCGGCGCAGGACGCGTCGCATGGTCTGGTGGTCGGTGTGCGCCATGTTTCCCCCTGGTGCGCGGTCGATCAATGCTCACTCACCGTAACCGGCGGCACTGACAATGGGGGTGCCGCCGGTGGTCGAGGATCGGTGACGGGAACGTCTGCGCAGGTCAGGGATGCTGCGTGCGGCGCGGGCGCGGGCGCGGAGGGTGATGCTCCGGGTGGGTCAGGCGCGTTCGCGCGCGAGGTCCTCGTAGAAGCCGAGCAGGGCGAGGTTGTCGATGGAGCCGGGGTTGACCGCCTTCTCCAGGGGGGTTCCTTGCAGCAGGCGTTTGACCGGGACCTCGATGCGCTTGCCGGTGAGGGTGTGCGGGATGCCGGGGACTTCGATGATCTCGTCGGGGATGTGGCGGGGTGAGAGCTGTTCGCGGATGGATCGCTTGATCCGGTCCAGAAGTGGCTCGTCGAGGGTGGCTCCCGGTGCGAGGTGCACGAACAGCGGCATCCAGTAGCCGCCGTCGGGTTGTTCGATGCCGATGACGAGGGACTCCCTGATCTCCGGCAGGCGTTCGACGACCTCGTAGATGTCGGCCGAGCCCATGCGGACGCCCTGGCGGTTGAGGGTGGAGTCGGAGCGGCCGTGGATGATCACGGTCCCGCGCGAGGTGAGGGTGATCCAGTCGCCGTGGCGCCAGACGCCGGGGTAGGTGTCGAAGTAACTGTCGTGGTAGCGGCTGCCGTCGGGGTCGTTCCAGAAGTGGATCGGCATGGAGGGCATGGGGTTGGTGACGATCAGCTCGCCGACCTCGTCGACCAGGGGCTTGCCGCTCGGATCCCAGGACTGGAGGTCGGTGCCGAGGCCGGGTGCCTGGAGTTCGCCGGTGTACACGGGGAGGGTGGGTACGGCTCCGGCGAAGCAGGAGCAGACGTCGGTGCCGCCGCTGACGGAGGCGATCCACAGGTCGTCGCGGACCTCGTCGTGCAGCCAGCGGAAGCCGTCGGGGGGCAACGGGGAGCCGGTGGTGGCGACGCACTTCACCGTGGACAGGTCGTGTTCGCGGGCGGGGTGGACGCCGGCCTTGCGGCAGGCCATGACGTAGGCGGCGGAGGTGCCGTAGAGGGTGGCTCCGGTGCGTTCGGCGATCCGCCACTGGGCGCCCGTGTCGGGGTAGCCGGGGCTGCCGTCGTACAGGACGATCGTGGTGCCCGTGAGCAGGCCGGAGACGAGGAAGTTCCACATCATCCAGCCGGTCGAGGTGTACCAGAAGAAACGGTCCTCGGGGCCGAGGTCGCAGTGCAGGCCGAGCTGTTTGAGGTGTTCGACCAGGATGCCGCCCTGCGACTGGACGATGGCCTTGGGCAGGCCGGTCGTACCGGAGGAGTACAGGACCCACAGCGGATGGTCGAACGGGACCTGTTCGAAGACCGGCTCGCTGTCCCCGGCCGTCAGCGCCGACCACTCCAGGGCGCCCTCGGGTGCGTCGGTGCCCAGCAGCGGGATGTGGACGACGGCGCGCAGGGTGGGCAGCTCGCGGCGCAGCTCGGCGACGGTCTCCCGGCGGTCGTGCTCCTTGCCGCCGTAGCGGTAGCCGTCGACGGTGAACAGGACGACGGGTTCGACCTGCTGGAACCGGTCGAGGACGCTGCGGGCGCCGAAGTCGGGGGCGCAGGAGGTCCACACTGCGCCGACGGCGGCCGTGGCGAGGAGCGCGACGACGGCCTGCGGGATGTTGGGGAGGTAGCCGCTGACGCGGTCACCGGGGCGTACGCCGAGGGTGCGCAGCGCGGCGGCGAGGGAGCCGACCTCGCGGCGCAGCTCGGACCAGGTCACCGGGCGTGGTTCGTGGATCTCGTCGACGTACAGGAGGGCGGGCTCGTCCGCGCGGGCGGCCGCGGCGCGCAGGGCGTGTTCGGCGTAGTTGAGGGTGGCTCCGGGGAACCAGTGGGCGCCGGGCATGGCGCGGTCGCCGAGCACGCGCGCGTAGGGGGTCGAGAACCGTACGTCGAACCACTCGGTGACGGCTGCCCAGAAGGTGTCCAGCTGGTCGACGGACCAGCGGTGCAGGGCCGGGTAGCCGCCGTCGGCGGGGGCGCCGTGGTGTGCGGCGGCCCATGCCTGGAACTGGGTGATGCGGGCCTGGGCGATCCGCTGGGGATCGGGCTGCCAGAGCGGCTGGGGGTTCGCGGTCGACATTGGGGTGGCTCCCGGGCTGTGCGCGTCGTGGGCGTCGGTCCGCGCACGGGCTGGGGTGTGCGCGTGACGCGGCTGACAGGGACGATGCCATGTGATCGATTTCTGCACCAGGGTGTCCCCCACATAGTCCGTGTCATGAAGATGTGGTGCCGTCACGGGTGAACGGCAGTTGAACGCCGCACGCGCGTGGGTCGCTCAGTGGCAGGGTGAGCAGCATGGACGGTCGTGACCTGGTGCGTTCGGTGAGTGTGATGGGTTCGGGGTGGGCTGCTCGGGGGTTGCGTACCGTACGGGCCGCCTGGGGCGGAAGGCGTGCCGACGCCGCCCTGCCGGCGCCTCGGGGGCCTGAGCGGGCCCGCGTGCCGGGGCAGGTGCAGGGCGCGGAGCCGGGCCCCGGGGGCGGTCTGATCCGGTTCGGCCGCTCGGAGCTGCGGATCGTCGTGGCGGTGAACGGGGCGGTCTTCTGGGGGTGGGACGGGGCCGGTCCGCAGCCGTCGTACGCGCTCGCGGGCAGCGGCCCCGACCCGGATCCGCGGGCGGTGCTGGAGCCGGACAAGGACGGCGGCTGGCGGGTGGTGGCCGAGCGGATGACGGTCGTCGTCTCGCGGTACGGCGCGGTGGAGGTGTGCACACCGGGCGGGGTGAGCCTGCGGCGGGAGCTGCCGCCGCGCTGGTGGGAGCCGGCCGGCGGGGGTGCGGCCCGGTGGGTGCAGCGTTCGGAGGTGGCGGCGGACGCCCGGTTCTTCGGCCTGGGCGGGCGCGCGTGCGGACCCCGGTTGCGGGACGGCGTGTACCGGCTGGGGAACGCCGCTCCCGGCCGCGCGTCCGGGCCGGGTGACGAGCGGCTGGATCTGACGATGCCGGTGCAGCTGGTGGTGGCCGACGCCGGCACGCATCTGGTGTTCCACGACACCACCTGGGACGGGACCGTGGTGCTTCGGGAGGGCGAGGAGGGGGCCGGGTCCGGGCACGACCGGGCGGGGCACTGCGAACTGCGGATGGACGGCGGTCCGCTGCGCTGCTGGGTCGTGGTGGGCACTCCCGCGCGCGTGCTGCACGCGTGGGCCGCGCTGACCGGGGCGCCCGCGCTGCCGCCCGCGTGGGCGCTGGGCCACCAGTACGCGCGGTCCGGCCCGGGCGGTGAGCAGGAGGTGCGCCGGGTCGTCGCGGGCTACCAGGAACGGGGGCTGCCGCTGGACGCCGTACACCTCGATGTCGGTCGTGACGCCGGCCGGGTGTCCGCCGTCGACGAGGAGCGTTTTCCCAAGCTGTCGGTGCTGGCGGAGGAACTGCGCCGGGACGGGATCCGGCTGGTGTCGGTCGTCGGCGCGGCGGTCCGGGCTGAACCGGGCGAGGCCGTTCACGGCGGCGGTTCGGCCGTGGACGCGTTCGTACGGGACGCGGGGGGCCGCACGGTGCGGACCGGCGGGACGGACGCGTGGTGGGGCGGTCTGCACGCGGAGCGGCTGGGACAGGGCTTCGCCGGATTCTGGCAGGTCGGGCACGAACCGGTGCCGTGCGGCGCCCGGTACGCCTCGGACGGACGGGGCGGCGATCAGGGGGAAGCGCACCACGTGTACGGGCTGTGCGCGGCCCGGGCGGGCTACGAGGCGCTGCGCGAGCTGTCGCCCCAGGAGCGGCCGTTCCAGTTCTCGCGCTGGGGCTGGGCGGGGTCGCAGCGGTACGGCGGCACCTGGTCGGGGGACGTGGCGACGGGCTGGCCCGGGCTGCGGGCGGCGCTGTCGCAGGTGCTCGGCCTGGGACTGTGCGGGGTGCCGTACTCGGGTCCGGACCTCGGCGGTCGCGACGGCGGTCCGTCACCGGAGCTTTATCTGCGGTGGTTGCAGCTCGGAGCGTATCTGCCGCTGTTCCGTACGCACACGCATCCGCGGGCGGGGCGCGGGGACCCGTGGGAATTCGGTGCCGACGTGCTGGAGCACGCGCGCGTGGCGCTGCTCGAACGGCGGCGGCTGCTGCCGTACTTCCTGACGCTGGCCCATCTGGCGCGGCGGACCGGCGCGCCCTATGTGCGGCCGCTGTGGTGGGCGGCGCCGGAGGACCGGGCGCTGCGCGACTGCGAGGACGCTTTCCTGCTGGGCGACGGCCTGCTGGTCGCCCCGGTCCTGGACGCCGGGGCCGGCCGGCGCGCGGTGCGGCTGCCGCGGGGCCGCTGGTACGACACGGTGACGGAGGAGGTTCACGAGGGCCCGGCACAGGTGCGCGTGGACGCGCCGCTGTCGCGCATACCCGTGTTCGCGCGCGCGGGGACGGTGCTGCCGGTGCGGGGCGCCGACGGCGGGCTGGAGCTGGAGGTCTGGGCGCCCGCGCCCGGACGCACGGGAGGCGGCCTGGTCGTGCCGGACGCGGGCGACGGGTGGGACGACCCGGAGATCGAACGCTACGTCGTCCGCCGGCAGGGCGACCGGGTGGTGGTCACCCGTGACCGGGAGGGCGGCGGGGGTGAGCCGCTCTGGCCGGTACGCGTACGGGGGCTCGGCTGAGGCCTCCGGGGCAGACGCAGCGGGCCGGGAGCCCGGAAGAAGCTCCCGGCTCAGACGCAGCGGGCCGAAGGGTCGGCTGAGGCGTCCGGGGCAGTGGGCCGGGGCTTGGCTGAGGCTCCCGGCTCAGACGTAGCGGCCCTCGAACCACGCCTGCACCGCGGCGGTGTGCAGCGGGAAGGCGAGTTTCGCGGGTCTGCGCAGCAGGTGCCGGCCGTCCGTCTCGGTCGTGGGCACGAAGGGCGGGAGTCCGTCGGCCGGGCGTTCGGGCAGGGCCCCGAACAGCAGCAGGTGCCCGTCGGACGAGCTCATGGCGTCCACGAGCCGCACGTCCCGGGCGGCTGCGTCGATGCCGGTCTCCTCCCCGAGTTCGCGTACGACGGCCTGCTTCCAGTCCTCACCGTCGTCGATGTAGCCGCCGGGCAGGGCCGTGCCTCCGCGCGCGGGGGCGACGGTCCGGGTGATGACGACCAGGGCGGTGCCCTTCGTGTCGTACACGGGCTGGAGCGCGACGGCGACCGGCAGCGGGTTGCGGTAGGCGACGGTTCCGCAGCACGGGCAGGTGCGGGGCCAGCCGGAAATGGCCTCTCCGTAGGGCGCTCCGCAGCCAGAACAGTGTGAGTTCGGTGCGGAGTTGACAGCCGGATGCTGAGTTTCGGACACGCGCGGACTGTATCCGATCAGGGGACGGACGTCTTCTGCCGGTGATGTGCCGGGATCGAGCGGAACAGGAAGGGTGGCCGGAATCACCCCCGTCGATCCCGGCCACCCTTCCTGTACCACGACGCCGTACGGGGCCATTCGGTTCACGCGAACCGGCCGCGCCCCGGTCTTCTTCCCACGCGGGGACGTCCGCTGCCGCGACCGGGGCGCCCACGCTGTGTGATCGATCCGGAATGCTGCGTGAACGTCTCATGAACCGGGCTTGGGCGCGCGCGGGCGGCGCCATCATGCTGCCGTGCACTCCTGGACGGATACTCTGCGCTTCGCCTTCCAGCCGGTGGTCAACCTGAGGACGGGCACGGTCGCCGCGCTGGAGACGCTCGCCCGCCCGGAGAGCGGCGATGTCCTCGCCGAGGCCCGCCGCGATCCGGAACTGGACGGCCGGCTGGCCGTGCTGGCGTTCCGCGCCGCGGCGCGCAAGGAGACGCTGCTGCCGCTGCACCTGAACGTGTTCGCGGCGACGCTCGCCGACCTCGGCGGCCTCACACCGCTGCGCGACGCCGTGCGCGCGGCGGGGCGCCTGCCCTGGGAGGTGACGGTCGACATCGTCCCGCCCTGCACGCACGTGCCGCAGCGGGCCCTGCTGGAGGCGGTGGCCTCGCTGCGCGAGCAGGGGTTCCGGATCAGCGCGGACGGCATCGGTGACGGCGACGTGCCACTCAGGCTGCTCACCGACCTCTCCCCCGATCTGGTCAAGCTCGACGCGTGCCTGCTGGCGCGGCCGGCCGCGGTGCGGGCGATGCGGACGCTGTGCGAGGAGCTGGGCGCCCTGGTCGCGGTGGAGGGCGTGGAGACCGAACGGCAGTACGCGGTGGCGCTGTCGGCCGGCGCGCAGCTGGCCCAGGGCGAGCTGTTCGCGCCACCGGCCCGGATCCCCGTCGCGGACGTGTACGTCCCGCCGCAGGCTCCCGGTGCCCCGGCCGCCCCGCGCTCCGGGCCGTCGGTGCGGGAGTTCGTGCGCCCCGCCGCCATCCTGCCGGTGACCGCGTCGGCGGGCCAGGTGCGGGCGCTGCTCACCGGATCCCCGGACGTCTCCGGAGTCCTGCTGGTGGACCGTGCCGGGCGACCCGTGCGGTCGGTGCACCGCTCGCGCTTCCTGCTGTCGATGTCCGGCCGGTACGGGCACGCCCTGTACGCCGACCGGCCGGCCGTCAGGCTGGGGGACGCGCCCCGCACGGTCGGCGCCGGTGCGACGGCCTGGGAGGTGCTGGACGTGGTCGCGGTCGGCGGCCGGGACCGGACCTCCGACGACGTGGCGGTGGTCGACGAAGGCGGCCGGTGCGTGGGAGTCGTACGGCTGGCGGACCTCGTGCGGGCGCTGGCCGAGAGCCGGGTGGAGGAGGCGGCCGGGCTCAACCCGCTGACCCGGTTGCCCGGTTCGGACGCCATCGTCGGCGAGGTGGACCGGCGGATCTCCGACGGGCGGGCGTTCGCGCTCAGCTGGCTGGACATCGACCACTTCAAACAGGTCAACGACGGCGCGGGGTTCGCCGCGGGGGACGAGCTGATCCGCGCGGTGGGCCGGGCGCTCCAGCAGGCGGTGCCGGGGCACGCGCGCGTGGGGCACATCGGCGGGGACGACTTCCTGGTGCTGGCCGACGAGGAGGCGCTGAGCCCACTGGTCGCCGCCGTACTCGACGACGCCTCCTGGTCGGCGGGTGGCCGGCCGGTCACGCTCTCCCTGGCGACCGTCGTCTGCGGAGCGGGCAGCGTGCGCGACCACCATCAGGCCGCCGCCCAGCTCGCTCCGCTGAAGAAGGCCGCCAAGTCGCTGAACGGTGCGAGCTGGGTGCTCGGGCGCGCCGGGTTCCCCGGCCACGAGATCCGGCGCGGCAGCCCGGGGCCGGCCCCGGCGCAGGCCGGGTACGCCACTGCCGACCCGGGATGGTGAACCGCCCTCCCGCGCGCGGGTCGGCCCGTGCCCGCACCGCCGGGCCCGGTGGCTACGCCGGTGTCACCGTTGCCGTCGGCAACCTTGACGCCCCCGGGGCGCCGGTGAACACTTCCCGGTGTCAGCCGACATCGCCGTACATTCCCGGTGTTATCAGGCCCTGCGGCAGAGGTCTGTCCTGCTCCACGACCCGTTCCCTCCGGGCGGTGCGGCTGCGGCGGCACGCTCGGCGTGGACGCCGGTGGGGCGGCGGGGACCGGTCCCGCCTCCGGCGGACGTGGCCACGGGCGGCGTCAGGCACCCAGGCGCCGGCGGCGATCGCCTCGTGGCGGCGCCGGGGGAAGCGCGTGGGCGCGTCGCACAGGACCGCGGCCCGTACCCCGGTCGGCGGGGGTACGGGCCGCGCCTGCCGCTCGGCGACGGCGGTGGACGCGGTCAGCCGGTGATGGCCTGGCGGCGGTCGGCCGCGTAGTCCATGGCGTGCCGGACGACGCCGATGAGCACCTCCTTGACCGACTCCCGGTCCCGGGCGTCGCACAGCAGGACGGGTACGTCCTCGTCCAGGTCGAGAGCCTGGCGGACGGTCTCGGCCGGGTAGCGTGCGGCGCCCTCGAAGCAGTTGACGCTGACCAGGAAGGGGATGGAGCGCCGCTCGAAGTAGTCGACGGCGGCGAAACAGTCCTCCAGGCGGCGCGTGTCGGCGAGGACCACCGCGCCGAGCGCGCCCTCGGACAGCTCGTCCCACATGAACCAGAACCGCTCCTGCCCGGGGGTGCCGAAGAGGTACAGCACCAGGTCCTCGCGCAGGGTGATGCGGCCGAAGTCCATGGCCACCGTGGTGGTGTGCTTGCCTTCGACACCGCTGGTGTCGTCCACCGGCCGCCCGGCCTCGGTGAGCAGTTCCTCGGTGCGCAGCGGCCTGATCTCGCTGACCGCGCCGACGAGGGTCGTCTTGCCCACGCCGAAGCCGCCGGCCACGAGGATCTTGAGCGTGACGGGCTCGACCGGGGGCTTGCCGCGCTCAGAACGCCCGAAGATCATCGATCTCTTCTCCTGCTTGATGGGGGTCGGGCGCCGGTCGGCCGTGGCCGCCGGCACCACTGGAGGGCTGGACGAACGCGCCGCACCCGGCGGGGCGGCCGATCCGTCTGCCGGTCACGTCACCGCTCCGCTTCCGTGCCGGTCACAGCGCCCGGAGGCCGTTGATCACATCGCGCAGGATGCTCTCGTCCGGCAGCTCGGCCGGGGGCACGGGGCGCGTCACATGGACGAGTTCGGCGTGCACGAGGTCGCCGATGAGGACGCGCACCACGCCGATGGGAAGGTCGAGTTCCGCGGCAAGCTCGGCGACCGACTGCGGTGTGTCCCGGCAGAGCCCGACGATCTCCACGTGCTCCGGCGACAGGGTCGGATCCGCTTCCGGGTCCCCGGTGCCGGGCTCGGTGACGACGACCGCGATCACGTCGAGGCGGTGCTGGGCCGTACTCGTGGTGCGGCCACGCGTCATGGCGTACGGACGGACGACCGGTCCGGCCTCGTCGTCGAACCAGTGTTTCCCTGCCTGACCGTCTGCGCTCATGTCATCCCACTACCCGCCCGCGGACAGGTCGGTGCGCGGGGCGGTGCCCAGATGCACGCCGACCCGCTTGACGAGGAGCGTCATCTCGTAGGCGACCTGTCCGACGTCGGAGTCGGCGTCCGAGAGGACGGCGAGACAGCTGCCGTCCCCGGCGGCGGTGACGAACAGGAAGGCCTCGTCCAGCTCGACCACCGTCTGGCGGACGCTTCCCGCGTCGAAGTGACGGCCCACGCCCTTGGCGAGGCTGTGGAAACCGGAAGCCACGGCGGCCAGATGCTCACCGTCCTCCCGGGTGAGGTCCTTGGACACGCCCGTGGCCAGTCCGTCGCCGGACAGGACGACGGCCTTGCGGATGCTGGCGACCCGGTCGACGAGGTCGTCCAGGAGCCAGTTCAGCTCCTTCTGCTTCGTCGCCGTGTGGCCGGTCGCCTTCGGTGCGGTCATCGACCGTCCCCCTTAGTCGTTCCTTGTGCTGTGCCGCTCCGGGCGTCGTCGCCCGAGGCGTTCTCCTCGCGGCCACGCTGCCAGCCGCGCTGGAGCGAGGCCATCCGGCTGCGGACCTCGTCGGCGTCGCGGTCGGCGGGCTCCGCCGCGCGCTCGGACGGCCGCTCGGTGGTCCGCTTGAGCTGGGGGGCCAGGCTGGCCTGGCGTACGCGCCGGGGCAGCGGCCCGGTGTCCGGTTCCGCGGACGGGTCACCCGCGGGTGCGGCGGTGCTCTCGCGCGGCGGTGCCGTGTCGCCGGGGCCGGCCGCGCCGGTCCGGGTCCGCCTGGGCAGTTCCGGCACCCCGGGCGTCTCGCCGGCGTCAGCCGCCCGGGACGCCCCGGGTGCCCCGGCGGGGTCGGTGGGGCGCAGCGGACCCGTACCGCGGCGGCGGGCCGGCAGCGGGGCCGGGCCGCCCGTGTCGGAGCGGCGCGGCGCGGCGGCGGGCTGCTGGTCCGGTTCGCCGCGGCGGGACCGCTGCTCGGTGACGGGTCTGCCGTGCGAGCTGACGAGCTTGGGCGTCTGCCGCCGGGGCAGGGGTACGGCTCCGCGGTCGCCGGTCCCGTCGTGCGGGAGCCGGCCGGCCGGCGGGGCGGCCGCCTCGTCGTCGGCGGCCGAACGGGGACGGCGGTGCCGGAACAGGCCGCCGCGCTCGCTGTCCTCGTCCGCGGGGACGCCGGGGAAGTCGTCGAGGGCGTCGAGATCGACGGGTGCCTCCAGTTCGACCGGGCCGTCCAGCAGGGAGGTCGGCAGGCCGGGCAGCTGGAGCGGCGCCGGGGACCGTCCGGCGGCCCGGCCCACCGCCTGTTCGGCGCCCTTGGCCGGGCGGTCCCGGTCCAGCCGGAAGCCGACGCCGTCGGTGTCCGGGACGTCCTCGGTCAGCAGCGCGTCGGGGAGGAGGACGACGGCGGTGGTGCCGCCGTACGGTGACGGCTGGAGGGAGACCCGGACGTTCTGGCGCTGGGCGAGACGGCTGACCACGAACAGGCCGAGCCGGTCGGTGTCGGAGAGTTCGAACTCGGGGGTCTCGGCGAGCCGCAGGTTGGCGTCCAGGAGCGCTTCGGCCGTCATGCCGAGCCCCCGGTCGTGGATCTCGAGGGTGAAGCCGTTGGCGACCCGCTCGCCGAGGACCTGTACGGCGGTGTGCGGGGGCGAGAAGACCGTGGCGTTCTCCAGGAGTTCGGCCACGAGGTGGGTGAGGTCGGCGACGGCGGGACCGGTGACGGCGACCCGCGGCAGCCGCCGGACCTCGATGCGTTCGTAGTCCTCGACCTCGGCGACGGCGGCGCGGACGATGTCCATCAGCTGCACGGGCCTGCGCCACTGCCGGGACGGTGCGGCGCCGGAGAGGATGACCAGGCCCTCGGCGTGCCGCCGCATACGGGTGGTGAGGTGGTCCAGGCGGAAGAGGTCGGCGAGTTCGTCGGTGTCCTCGGTCCGGCGTTCCATGCTGTCGAGCAGGGTGAGCTGCTTGTGCAGCAGCACCTGGCTGCGGCGGGCGAGGTTCACGAAGACCTCGGAGACACCGGAGCGCAGCTCGGCCTGTTTGACGGCGGCTTCGACGGCGGCGCGCTGGAGGGTGTTGAGGGCCTGGCCGACCTCGCCGATCTCGTTCTTGTCGTACTCCAGGCGAGGCACTTCCGTCTCTACGTCGACCTGTTCACCCGCGGACAGGCGGCGCATCACGCTGGGCAGCCGGACGCCGGACGCCTCGTGCGCCTCCATGCGCAGCTGGCGCAGGTCGCGGATGAGGCGACGGCCGATCCGTACGGAGAGGACGACCGAGAACAGCAGGGCGGCCAGTCCGAGGAAGCCCGGGACGGCGGCCTGGAGGATGACGCCGACGGCGACGGGGTGCTTACGGTTCTGGAGGCGGTCGCCGACCTGGTCGTCGAGGGTGCCGAGTTCGTTCAGGGCGGAGGCCGCGGCGGCGTCCCAGCTCTTGGCGGTGACACCGCGGGGGGTGCCGGACTCCGCGCCGGCGACGGTCTGTTCGGTCATCCGCAGCGGAGCCGTGGTGGCGTTCTTCCAGACCCGTTCGTAGCGCTCGCACTCGTCGGAGGGCAGCAGCGGCAGACTGATCTCGTACAGGAGGGTGCGCTGGGCGACGAGGTCGGAGATGGCGCGGCTCTCCTCGCCGGTGATCCGGCCGACCACGAGGGCGGAGCCGAGCAGGGCGTCCTCGCGGGAGAGCAGTTCGCGGGCGCGGAGGACGTTGACCAGGGCACGGGCCTGCTTGTCGAGTTCCACGTCGTCGATGCCGTCGAGGTTGGCGAGCAGCGCGAAGCAGGGGTCGACGAGCCGGTTGTAGGCGTCGAGGGCCTGGGCCCGGGTGACGGTGCCCTCCTGGACGCCGCGGCGCAGGGGGGCGAGGCCGGCGAAGGCGTCCAGGACGGTGGTCAGGACGTCCCTGTCCTCGGCGTCCATGCCGTCGCGCAGGTCGCGGTCCCTGGCGTTCTTCCGGACCTCGGCGATCACCCGGTCGGTGGCGGTACGGGTGCGGTGCAGCGCGGTGAGGGCCTCGGCGGCCCGGGGGTCGGCGAGGTAGACGAGGGTCTGACGGCGCTCCTGCTGGAGGGCGCGGACGGTGTCCTCGGTGGGGTAGCCGATGTCCTCCACGACGTCCGACATGCGGAACAGGTGGGCGACCTCGCGTCCCGTGAGCACCGTGGCGAAGCCCCAGACGGCGGTCAGGGACAACAGCGGCACGAGAAGCAGCGCCACGATCTTCCGGCGGATCGACTTCCCGCGAAAGCGCATGGCCTCCCCCAGCTCGGCCCCCGCCGGCCGGGGGCGCACATGTCCGTCAACAAACGGCGCGAGCCTACTACCGCGGCACCGTTAACTCGAAGACATGTCCGGAGGGCGAACTTCCGCACCGCAGGCGAGAGATGACGAGTTGTCCGGGCATTGCGGGAGATTGCCACCGCCCTGCGGGCACCCGTGGCGCGTGGGGCCGCGACCTCACGACCGGGGGTTGGCTGAAACTTTTCGCCGGGTGGGAATCTTCGGGCGGTCTTGTTCGTCCTCCTCTACGGGAATTGGGGGCGGAATGGGTCACGGGAGTCGTGTCCCGCACCCCGGCGGCGTAAAGCAGCGCAAGCCGGGCAGGCCCTGGGTAGCGGGGTCTTCGGACGTCGGGGCGAGCGGTCTGCTGGCGGTGGGGAGTGACGCGGTGATGGGCACGGTGGAGCGGCGCGAGGCGCCCGAGGAGAGCGCGGCGGTGCGCTCACAGGCGAGGTGGCGGCAGGAGGGCTCGGATCCCGACATTCCGGTCCAGCGACGCCTCGGTGCGGCCGCCGGTGACGATCAGCAGCAGTATTACCGGCCGTTGTGGATCGAGGAGCCCGCGCGACGGCACCCGACGCCCGACCCGGTGCGTGAGGCGGCGGTGCGGGCGCTCCTCGTCATATCGGTGACGCTCATCCAGGCGATGGTGGCGTTCCTGTGCACGATGGCCGGCTCCTGGCCGGCGTTCCCCATGGTGATCAGCAGTGTGGCGAGCACGGTGGTCGCCACCTGGGCCGTGGTGGACGTGTGGGTGACCCGCCAGGTGTGGAACCAGCGGCACGGCGTGGTCTCCGAGCCGAGCAGCACGGCCCGGACCCTCCGCCGTGAGCGGCGTGCCCGCCGCCGTCAGGAGCGGACGGCTCCGCGGGACCGGATAGCCCGGCGGGGCGGAACCGGCCGGCTGTCGCACTCCTGACCCGGCCGGAGGGATCCGCGGCGGCGCGCCGGCTTCGGCACGGCGGGCGGTACGGCGACCCCGGGCCGGCCTCGATCAGCTGGTGGCCGGTGCCGGCTTCCGGAACATCCGGGTCGCCGTGATCTCGCTGTGCACCGTCTCTCCGGCCCGGGGCTGCGGTGGCAGCCCCGGCCGCAGGTGCTCCTCCACGCTGATGTACTTCAGGCCCGCCCGGAGGTCCGCGTCGTTGCGCAGCCGGATGACCAGCGGGAACTCGGCGAGGGCGGTCGTGTCGAACAGGCCGGTGGTGTACAGCAGCTGCACGCCCAGCGCGTCGGAGACCGCGCGCTGGAGCTCCAGCAGGTAGGTCGCGTTGGCGCGGCCGATCGGGTTGTCGAGGAACAGCGTGCCCGCGTGCCGGTGCTTGTCCCGGCCCCGGTCGTTCGAGCGCAGCGCGGCCATCGTGCAGTACAGGGCGATGGCGGCGGTGAGCAGCTGACCGCCCGAGAAGACGTCACCCATCTGGCCGACGGGGACGCGCTCGGCGCGCAGTACGGCGTCCGGCTTGAGGATCTCTACGGCCACGCCCTTGGGCTGGAGGGCCGCCGCCACTGAGCGCAGCAGCAGGGACGTGCCGTCGCGGCGCAGGTCGGAGTTCTTCTTCACGGCCGCGCGGGTGGCCTCGTCGATGACCTCGCCGAGCCGTTCGGTGAGGACGGCCTGGTCGGGCTCCTCGAAGCGGATGCGCAGGAACTCCTGCCCGGACCACTCGCCGAGCCCCTCCGGCAGCCGGGAGAGCCGCTGGGCGGACCTCAGCGTCGCCAGGGCCGACTCCACGAGTCCGCGCAGCCGGTCGACGATCGAGTCGCGGTTGCGTTCCAGCTGGGCCAGCTCGTCCGTCAGGACGCGCAGCCGGGGTGCGAAGGCGTCCGCCCACTTCTGGGCGTGCTCGGGCAGCGCGGCGGCGGGCAGTTCGCGGATCTGCTGCCGGGCGGGGGTGCGGACCTGCTCGTAGCGCGTGGAGTTGGCGTGCCGGACGAGGATGTCGCTCGCCTCGCGTACGGCCGTCTCGGCGGCGGAGAGGTCGCCGGCGCAGCCGCGCAGCGAACGGCGGGCCTCGGCGGCGGACTGCCGGGCCTCCTCCAGCGTGCCGGGGTACGGCTCCGGTTCCTCCTGTTCCTCGTCGGCGGCGTGTTCGCGCAGCAGGTCGCGGAGCATGGCGGCGATCTCGTCGAAGCCGCCGGCCGCGTCCTCGGCGGCGCGGTGGGCCTCCAGCAGTTCCGCGTGCGCCTCGCGGGCCTCGGCCAGGGCCTCGGTGCGGGCGGAGAGTTCGGCCGTGGCCGTGCGCAGCAGGGCCTGGGCCTGCTCGGCGTCGCGCGGGACGAGTTCCTCGGCCAGTGCGGTGTGCGTCCCGCCGTCCTCGGGCGCGTGCCGCTCGGCCTCGCCGCGCAGCCGGCCGAGCTGCTCGCTCGCGGTCGACACGCGGGTCTCCAGGAGCTGCACCAGCTCCTCCGCGCGCGCGGCGGCGGCCTGCCGGGAGGGCCCGTCGGCGCCGTCGGGCGACTGCAACAGCTGCTCGGCGCGGGTGCGGACCTTGTTGCTGAGCCGGTCGAGTTCGGTGCGGGCGGCGCTCTCGTCGCTCTCCGCGCGGGCCTGTTCGGCGCGCAGGTCGGCACCGACGCCGACCTTCTCGTAGACCTGGGAGGCGGCCCGGTAGGCCTCGCGCAGGGCGGGCAGGGACGCCTTGGGGGCGTCCGTGTCCTCGGCCGGTACGTCGTCGGGGGCGCCGGCGATCTCCGCGCGCTCGGCGCGCAGGGTACGCGCAGTGCGGCGGGCGTCGTCGGCGGCGCGCTGGGCGGCGCGGCGGTCCTCGTCGGCGGCCCGGGCGCGCTCCAGGCACGCCTGGGCGCGGGCCTCGGACTCGGCGGCCTCGTCGGCGAGTTCGCGCAGTTTCACCTGCCAGCCGGCGCGCTCGCGGAGCCGGAAGGCGAGGCCGGCGAGGGCGTCGGCGGCGCGGCGGGCCTTCTGGGCGGCCTCCTGCCGCTCGTCGCGGACCTGCCCGGCCTCGGCGGCGGCCTCGTCGGCCTCCGCGCGCACGGTCCGTGCCTCGGCGAGTCCGGCCTCGCTCTCCTCGGCGGTCGCGCGGGCCTCCTCGGCGGCCCGGGCCAGTTCGGTGAGGCGTCCGGCGGGGCAGCCGGTGCGCCAGGAGGCGAGGCGGGCGGCCAGTTCGCGGTCCTTGCCGAGCCGGGCGGCGAGGGTCCGGATCTCCTCGTCGCGCATGGTGGCCCGGGCGCGCAGGGTCTGCCGTTCCTCGTCGGCGGCGTACTCGTCGTGCATGGCCGGGTTCGGCGGCACGAGGAAGACGTCGTCCGGGGCGGCGGCGGGGGTCGGGGCGAGCAGGGCGGCGGCGGTGCCGACGGCCACCGCGGAGCGCGGCAGGAGGGCGGCGGCGTTCAGTGCCTCGCGGGCACGGGCGTGCGTGTCGGGGTCGGTGATGATGACACCGTCGACCAGTTCGGGGCGGGCGGCCAGCACGCGCGCGTGGTCGACGGGGTCGACGGCCTGCGCGAGGTAGCGCCAGCCGGGCAGCGCGGGGATGCCGTGCTCACCGAGGAACTCGACGGTGGCGAGCACGTCGGGGCCGGGCGGCAGCAGTCCGCCGTCGCCGAGGGCGCCCAGGATGCGGGCGTCGTCGGCGGCGGCCGTACGGAGGTCGAACAGGTGCCGTTCGGCGGTCGACACGGCGTCGTCGAGCAGTTCGCGCAACTCGTCGGCGAAGCGGTCGAGTTCGACGGCGGTGAGCGGACCGTCACCGAGGGCGCGGGAGGTGTCCGCGGGGGCTGCCGGGGTGCCGTCGTCGGAGCCCTTCCTGGGGCCCGGTACGCCCGCGCGTGCCGCTCCCGGCGTGCCCGGCAGGCTCAGCAGCTCCGCGAGGCGTTCCTCGGCGGCCAGCGACTCGGCCAGCCGCCGCTCCGACTCGTACGCCCGTTCGGCGGCGGTCGCCGCGTCGGCCGCGCGGGCCGCGGTCAGCTCCGCGCGGGACTCGGCGGCAGCCGCCTCGCGCGCGTGCTCGGTGGCCTTGCGGGCGGCCTCGCGGGCCGTGTCCCAGGCGGCCACGGCGGTCTTCTCGGCGTCGCTGGCGGCGAGCGCGGCCCGTGCCGGGTCGGCGTCCGGGGCGCTGTCGTCGAGCCAGCCGGCGCGGACCGCCTCGGCGGTCTCCTGCTCGACCTCGGCCAGCCGCTGGCGCAGGTGCCCGGTCTCGCTGCGGGCGCGCTGCGCCTCGGTGGCGGCGGCGGTGGAATCCCGGTAGGCGGTGTCGCTGACCTCCTGGAGGGCGGCAGAGCGCTCCTCCTCCTCGTTGGCGAGGGCCTCCGCGCTCGCGGCGGCCCCGTGCAGGGCCCGTACGAGGTCCACGGCGGCCCTGGCGCGGGCGGCGAGGGCGGGGGCCGCGTCCCGTTCGGCCTCCTGGATGGCGGCGGAGACGCGGGCGACGCGGTCGGCGGCGGAGCGGTGGCGCAGCACGGCCTCCGCGGCCTGCCAGGCCGCGTGCAGGGTGCGGGCGTCGGCCAGCTCGCGTTTCTGTGCCGCGGCGGACTTCTCGGCGGCGGCGAGGGCCAGGGAGGCGTGCCGGTAGGCGAGTTCGGCGGCGATCAGGGCGCTGCGCTCCCGCGCGCCCTCGGTGTGCGTGACGGCGTACGCGGCTGCGGTGACCCGTTGGGCGAGGTCGGCGGCCCGGACCCGTTCGCGCACGGCCCGCGCGGACAGCCGCCGGGCCAGGGTGCGGGTACGGCGCTCGGCG
Organism: Streptomyces sp. NPDC006309; assembly: GCF_040613095.1. NCBI lineage: Bacteria > Bacillati > Actinomycetota > Actinomycetes > Kitasatosporales > Streptomycetaceae > Streptomyces > Streptomyces sp. NPDC006309. The sequence continues at coordinate 20,421 of NZ_JBEXRO010000026.1, forward strand.
GCGGTGTGGATGTCCCGCGCGCGTGAGCGGGCCTCGGCGGCCTCCACGATCCGGCCGAGCAGGTCGGCCGAGCCGGCGGTGAAGTCGCGTTCGGCGATCAGTTCGGCGCGCCGGCCGAGTTTGCTGCCGAAGCCGCTGACGAGGTCGGCGAGGCCGTCGGTGTCACGGGTGTCGGTGACCGCGCGCAGCAGCAGGTCGGTGAAGTCGGAGTCCTTCTTCACCGCGAAGAGACCGGCCGCCTCGCCCTCGTCGGCGTTCATCTCACGCTGGTAGCGGAAGAGTTCGGGGTCCAGGCCGAGGTCGCCGAGGTGTTCGTTCCAGCGGTCGTGGATCTCCTCCCAGTGCACCTCCAGGTGCGGGTAGGCCTTGCCGGCCTCCATGAGCGCGTCACGGAAACCCTTCATGGTGCGGCGGCGGCCCTGTGCGCCGGAGCTGCCCTCCACGGGCGGCCGTACGGCGGTGGACTCGGCGACGGGCAGGTTGTCCAGGCTCAGTCCGGGGCCGGGCCGGAAGGAGTACCAGGCCTCGGCGAACTTGCGCGGGTCGTTGGAGACCTGCCGGCCGCGCCACTCGCTGACCTTGCCGACGACGACGCACTCGCCGGTGAGCACGTGCTGCCATTCCAGGGCCACATGGCCGCAGTCGTCGGCGAGGAGGAACTTGCGCAGCACACCGGAGCTGGCGCCGCCGAGGGTGTTGCGGTGGCCCGGCAGCATCACCGAGAAGATCAGTTTCAGGAGTACGGACTTGCCGCCGCCGTTCTCCAGGAACAGCACGCCGGCGGGCGCGGGCCGGCGCGGCGGGCCGGACGGCTCCTCCTGGAAGAACTCCGCCTGCATGGGCGCCGGGTCGGGCACGGGCTCGCCGACACCCCGCAGGTCAAGCACGGTGTCGGCATAGCGCGCACCGGCGGGACCGATGGAGTAGAGGCGGACCCGGGACAGCTCGTACATGGCGGACTCTCGTCAGTCTTCTGGCGGTTCGGTGAGGTGGTCAGGGGTGCGAGGGGGCGTGGAACGGCAGGCCGGCGTCGGCCACCAGGTCCAGGTCGTCGGTGTCCTCCGCGGGCAGCAGGCTGGCCGTGCCGTCGGTCACCGGGACGACGCCCAGTTCGAGCAGTTCGGCCAGGGCGGCGCTGCCGGCCAGGTCGCGGACCTGGAGCTGGTAACGGGCGGTGGTGCGGTAGGTGCCGCCGTGGTCGTCGCCGGTGCGCTGGAGGAAACCCGAGTCGGTGAGGAAGGCGAGGGCCTTCGCCACGATGCCGGTGGTGGAGGCGGCCGGCCGGCGGGCGTCCTTGGTGGCGCCGGTGGCGCTGCGTCTGGCCCAGATCCGCCAGGCGGCCTCCAGGCCGGGCGCGTCGGTCACCGGGTCGGTGTTCTCGCCCTGCTCCTCGGCGCGTTCCTCCAGGCGGCGGCAGGCCTGCCGGACGAAGGCGTCGACGCCGTTGACCGTGACCCGGCCGATGTAGGCGTCGTCGGCGAGGTCCTCCGGGCGCGGGAACGCCAGCGCGGCGGCGGCGAGATGGGCGAGCCCGTGCAGGAAGCGGTCGCCGGAGTCGGCGGTGGTGCGACGCGCGTAGTCACCCATGCGGACGGCGAATACGGAGTCCTCGGCGGCCGTCACGGCCATCCCCGCGCGCGGGGACACCTCCAGGACGACGAGGCCGAGACCGGAGGCGACGGCGTCCGCGAGCCGCGCGAACGGCGGGTCGTCGCGGTAGCGGCGCAGCAGCTCGGTGTACTCCTGGTCGCGCGCGGGCTGGAGCCTGGGCTGGAGTCCGAAGGCGACGAGCCGCGCCGCGTCGGCGGCGTCGGCGGGCGTGACGGCGGCACCGGCCGGCGCGGCGGCGGGCTCGGGCTCACTCCGGTCGGCGGGCTCGGTCACGGGTTCTGCTCCTTGTCGCGGTCGTGCTCACTCATGCTGCTTCCGTCCGGTCCGCGGCCATTCCGGCCGAGTCGAGCAGGGCGGTGCCGACGATCAGGTCCGCCCCGCCGAACTCGGGATCGTCCAGCTCGGTCCCGTCGTCCACGGCGAACAGCAGTTTCTGCTCGCCCTGCCGGTAGGCGGTGCCGACGGGCGGGCTGGCGGCGTGGACCGCCAGCAGCGCCACGAGGTAGGCGAGGTCCGGGTCGCCGGTCCGGCGGGCCTCGGCCAGCAGTCCCGACAGTCTCCTGGGGGCGTCCGCCGGCAGGTCGAGCAGCTCCGTCGCCGTGGCGAGCTGCTCCTCGCTGAACCGGCTGTCGTCCGGGGTGGCGATCAGGTCGGGCTCGGGCATCTCGGCGCCCAGGTGCTCGCGCTCCACGGGTGGTGTCAGCAGGATGTCCACGAGGTCCCCGACCCGGACGGACACCGGGGTCCTGAGCCCCGTGCCGTGCGCGAAGAAGGCGTCCGTGACCCGGATCGCCCGCTCCAGGGGCAGCGGCAGGACGGGGGCGAGGAGATGGCCGTAGAGGTCCGTCCCGGAGGTCGCCGCCGGGGTGGCGAAGGCCTGCCGGTCCTGTTCGGCGCGGAACAGCGGGCCGGCCTCCAGCAGGCGCGCCTGGAGCTGGGTGTGGCGCCGGATGCAGTCCTTGACGATGTCGACCAGTTCGGCGGCACGGCGCTTGTGCTCGGTGTCCTCGGTCTCGTCGCGGGCCTTGCGGATGTTGGTGAGGATGGCGTTCTCGTGGCGGTAGCGCTCGGCCACGTGGTCGAGGGCCTCGGCGATCATGTCGGGGACGGCATTGAGCCAGTCGACCGCGCGGACGTTGCGCCGGGTGGCGTCCAGGGCCCGGCGGAGCGTCTCGGAGTACTGCACCGTGCGGTAGCGGGCCTGCTCGGCGGCGAGCTGGGCGTCGGCGAGCCTGCCGCGGTTGATCAGCACCTCCAGCTTGACCTCGGCGGCGATCTGGGCGCTGGTGACGTCCGTGTCGAGCGCGCCGACGAGGACGTTGACCGCTTCGTCCGTCGTCCGCAGGTAGACCGTGCCGCCGGGGCCCGGGACCTCCTCGATCAGCTTGAAGTCGTAGTCGCGGCGGACGTACGTGCCGTCGGGCGCGAAGGTGCCGTACACCGCGCGGAAACCGCGGTCCACGCTGCCGACGTTGATCAGGTTCTCCAGGACCCAGCGGGCCACCCGTTCGTGCTCGCCGGCGTCCCGCCGGGGGGCCTGGGCGGCGATGCGCGGGACGAGCCGGGCGACGATCTGCTCGTGGTCGGCGCCGGTGTCGAAGTCCATGTTCAGCGTGACGAGGTCGATGGCGGCCAGCGCCAACTCGGCCATCCCGTACACCGAGTACTCGCCGGCCAGGTTGGCCTTGCGGGCGTCGAGGTCGTGCAGCGGCGCGGTGCAGGCGAGCGCGCGTAGCCGGCGCGCCAGCCCCTCGTCGGCGGCCGGGCCCGGAGCCGGGCGCGGCCCCGCGCTGAGCTGGGGCGGAACACGGTCCGTCGATGCAGGCGAAGTCACGGTGCACAGACTAGATCCTCGGTCTGACATCGACCCAAACGACGCAGAAGCCACGGCCGTCACAGAGGCTCGACACGGTCGGGACGGCAACCAGGAGGGGAGTTCAGAAGGTCTCCGTGCCGTCCTCGCCCACCCGTCGCCGGTACACCTCGACGACCCGCTCCAGGGAGTCCGCCAGGTAGGTCGCCAGCAGCCGTCCCGCGCCGCTGCGGTCCCCGGCCTCCAGGGTGCGCAGGATCCGGCGGTTGCGGGCGAGGTACGGCTCGTGCAGCCGGTGCGGGTCGTCCACGACGTGGAAGGCCAGCCGCAGTTCGGCGAAGACGCTGCGCATCAGTTCGTCGGTGCGCTCGCTGCCGGCGAGGGCGACCAGTTCCCGGTGGAAGTGGATGTTGGCCGTACCCACCGCCTTCCAGTCACCCGCGACGGCCGCCCGCTCGCCCTCGGCGACCGCCTCGGCCAGCCCCTGGAGCGGGTACGGCGGCTCGCCCAGACCGCGGACGACGGCGCACTCGACGAGGGCGCGCGTGCGGTAGATGTCCTCGACGTCCTCGACGGTCAGGACCCGGACGAACACGCCCCGGTTCAGCTCGTGGACCAGCAGACGCTCGTGCGTGAGCAGCCGGAACGCCTCGCGCAGGGTGTTGCGGGAGACCCCGAGCGCCCCGCCGATGCTGTCCTCCGACAGCCGGGTGCCGGGCGGGAAGTACCCGTCGGCTATGCGGCTCCTGAGGATGTCCGCGACCCGCTCCGCCGTACTCGTACGCCCCAGGAGGGCGCGGTCGTCGGCCAGTCCCGCCAGCTGCTCTGCCATGCCGGGATTCAATCGCAGACCCTGGGACGAGACAACGTGGGTATTGAAGGATCGTTGAACGATCCTTTACGGTGCTCTCCTGGCGAGGCATTCGTACGGCGCGACGTACGCGCCTGTTCTCCATCGCACCGCCTCCGTACCGCTCACGTCCCGCACCCTCCGTCCCCCTCTGTGAGGTGCCCATGAGCACAACCCCACCGCCCCGGTCCGCGCCCCCCTCCGGCGTGCGCCCGGGAGCCGGAGGTGCCGCCGATGACGGCGCGCTCGGCTGGCTGCGCGCCCTCGGTCCGGGCGGCCGACGCGCGTTCGCCGGAGCTTTCGGTGGATACGCCCTGGATTCGTACGACTACTTCACCCTGCCGCTGAGCATGGTGGCGCTCTCCGCCTATTTCGGTCTCAGCAGCGGCCAGACCGGTCTGTTCACCACCGTCACGCTCGTGGTCTCGGCGGTCGGCGGCGCCGCGGCGGGTGTGGTCGCGGACCGGATGGGCCGGGTCCGGGCCCTGATGATCACCGTGCTCACGTACGCGGTCTTCACGGTCGCCTGCGGTTTCGCGCCCACCTACGAGACGCTGCTGGTCTTCCGCGCCCTCCAAGGCCTCGGTTTCGGCGGCGAGTGGGCGGTCGGGGCCATTCTGGTCGCCGAGTACGCGGGCGCGCGCCACCGGGGCCGTACGCTCGGCGCGGTCCAGAGCGCCTGGGCGGCCGGCTGGGCGCTGGCGGCGGTCGTCTACACGCTGGTGTTCTCCTTCGCCGGTGACGACCTGGCCTGGCGGATCATGTTCTGGACCGGTGCGCTGCCCGCGCTGTTCGTGGTGTGGCTGCGCCGACGGGTGCACGACGCCCCCACGGCGACGGCGGCGCGCGAGCGGGACCCGGGGCGGGGCTCCTTCGCGGCGATCTTCCGGCCGGGCCGGGACGGCGCCCCGGGGCTGCTGCGCACCACGGTCTTCGCGAGTCTGCTGTCCACCGGCGTGCAGGGCGGCTACTACACGCTGGCGACCTGGGTGCCGACGTACCTGAAGTCCGAGCGCGGCCTGTCGGTCGTCGGCACCGGCGGCTACCTGGCCTTCCTCATCTCGGGCGCGTTCCTCGGCTACCTGACCGGCGGCCACCTCACCGACCGGCTCGGCCGGCGCACCAACATCTGGCTGTTCGCGCTGCTGTCGGCGCTGTGCATCCTGGTGTACGCGAACATCCCGCAGGGCGCCGGCACCCTCCTGCTGGTGCTCGGCTTCCCGCTCGGTTTCTGCATGTCGGCCATCTTCAGCGGCTTCGGCTCCTACCTGAGCGAGCTGTACCCGACGGCGGTGCGCGGCACCGGGCAGGGCTTCACGTACAACACGGGCCGCGCGGTGGGCGCGGTGTTCCCGACCCTGGTGGGCTTCCTCGCGGACAGCTGGGGGGTGGGCGGCGCGCTGGTCTTCGGCGCGATCGGTTACGGCCTGGCGGCACTGGCACTGCTGGGGCTGCCGGAGACGCGCGGGAAGGAGCTGGCATGACGCGGGTGAGCGGCAGCGGGGAGCGCCTCGTCACCACGCTCGACGAGCACGCGCGCGCGTACCGGTGGGACGGCGGGTGTCGTTCCCGCTCGGGTACGGCTTCACCGCCGGGTGGACGCCGGGCCGGGCGGGTGTGCCGATCCGGCAGGTCGAACAGGGCCGCGACGTGCCGATGTACGTCGCCGACGAACCGGAAGGCACGGGAACACCATGACCGCGATCGATCTGAACGCCGACCTCGGTGAGGGCTTCGGCCGCTGGCGGCTGACCGACGACGAGCAGCTGCTGTCCGTCGTCACCAGTGCGAACGTGGCCTGCGGGTTCCACGCGGGGGACCCGGCCACCATGCGCCGGGTGTGCGAACTGGCGGCCGCGCGCGGGGTGACGATCGGCGCACAGGTCTCCTACCGGGACCTCGCCGGGTTCGGGCGGCGCGCGATGGACGTGCCGCCCGCCGAGCTGGCGGCCGAGGTGGCCTACCAGATCGGCGCCCTGGAGGTGTTCGCCCGGGCGGCCGGAGCACGCGTGGCGTACGTCAAACCGCACGGCGCGCTCTACAACCGGGTCGTGAGCGACGCCGAGCAGGCCCAAGCGGTCGTCGAGGGTGTGCTCCTCGCCGACGCGGCCCTGCCGGTGCTGGGTCTGCCCGGCTCGCGGCTGCTGGAACTGGCCGCGCGCGCGGGGTTGCCGGCCGTCACGGAGGCGTTCGCGGACCGCGCCTACACCGACGAGGGCACGCTCGTGCCGCGCGGCCGGGACGGTGCCGTGGTGACCGATCCGGAGGCCGTCGTGGAGCGCTCGGTGAGTCTCGCGTGCTCCGGCGCGGTCACCGCGCACTCCGGCGCGCGTATCCAGGTGCGCGCCCGGTCGTTGTGCCTGCACGGCGACACGCCCGGCGCGGTGGAGCTGGCCCGCCGGGTGCGCGAGCGGCTCCTGGCGGCGGGCGTGCGACTGGAGGCGTTCGCATGAGGACGCTCCCCGTCGGCGACGACGCCCTGCTGGTCGAGGTGGCCTCCGGGGAGGAGGCGCAGGCCCTGCACGCCGAGCTGCTGCGGTGCCGCGAGGAGGGCGCGCTCGCCGTCCGTGAGATCGTCCCGGCGGCCCGGACGGTCCTGCTGGACGGACTGGCCGACCGGGCCCGCTGGGCGGCCGAGCTGGCGACCCGCGACGTGCCCGCGGCGCCGCCACGCGCGCGTGAGCTGGTCGAACTGCCCGTGCGCTACGACGGCCCGGACCTTACGGAGGTCGCCGCGCACTGGCAGGTGCCCGAGCCGGAGGTGGCCCGGATCCACGCGGACACCGAGTTCACGGTGGCCTTCTGCGGGTTCGCCCCCGGCTTCGGCTATCTCACCGGGCTCCCGGCCCGCTACCACGTCCCGCGCCGCGCCACCCCGCGCACGGCGGTCCCGGCCGGTGCCGTGGCGCTGGCCGGCCCGTACACGGGCGTGTACCCGCGCTCCTCGCCGGGCGGCTGGCAGCTGATCGGCACGACGGACGCCGTCCTGTGGGACCCCACCCGGGTACCGGCCGCACTGCTGGCACCGGGGACACGGGTGCGGTTCGTTCCGGTGGACGGGCCATGACCGGGACGCCCGGAGGAGGGAACGTGGCCGGGACGCCCGGTGGCGGGGCCGTGCCCCGGACGCCCGGTGGCGGGGCCGTGGCCCGGACGCCCGGTGGCGGGGCCGTGGGCGGGCCGCTCGGCGGCGGGGCCGTGGGCGGGCCGCTCGGTGGCGGGGCCGTGGGCGGGCCCGCCCGGTGGCGGGGCCGGCGGGGCGCGCACGGCCGCTGGCGCCCAGGGGCACGCTGTACCCGGCGCCGGGCCGGCGAGGGGACTGCCACCGGCGGTGCGCGCCACCGTCACAGGTACGGGGTGGGCGCATGAGTGACCGTGTGCTCTCGGTGGTGCGTGCCGGGTCGCTGACCACCGTCCAGGACCGTGGGCGGCCTGGGTACGCCCATCTCGGTGTGCCGCGTTCCGGGGTGCTCGACCCGCCGGCGGCGGTGCTCGTGAACCGGCTCGTCGGCAATCCGCCGGACGCCGCCGTCCTGGAGACCACGCTCAACGGCTGTGCCGTGCGTCCCCGCGCCACGGTGACCGTCGCGGTCGGCGGCGCGCCCGGTCCGGTGTGGGTGGACGGCCGGCCGGCTGCGTGGGGCGCCCCGGTCGTCGTGCCGGCCGGGGCACTGCTGGAGGTGGGTGCAGCCACGGCCGGGGTGCGCAGCTATGTCGCGGTCGACGGGGGCATCGCCGTCGAGCCGGTGCTCGGCAGCCGGGCCACCGACCTGCTGTCCGGCCTGGGCCCGGCCCCGCTCGCGAACGGCATGACGCTGCCGCTCGGTGCTCCGGCCGGTCCTCCCGCGCGCCTGGACGGCGCCCCGCTGCCGCGTCCGCCGGCCGAACTCGTGCTGCGTGTGACGCCGGGCCCGCGCGACGACTGGTTCACGGCGCGGGCGCTGCGAAACCTCACCACGTGCGCGTACCGCGTCTCCGCGGCGAGCAACCGTATCGGCCTGCGCACCGAGGGACCCGCGCTGGAGCGGGCCCGTCCCGGGGAGCTCCCCAGTGAGGGTCTGGTCCTCGGCGCGGTCCAGGTGCCGCCGGACGGGCGTCCGGTGGTCTTCCTCGCGGACCACCCGACCACGGGGGGCTACCCGGTGATCGCCGTGGTCCGCGCCGCCGACCTCCCGGCCGCCGCCCAGGCACTGCCGGGCGTCCCGGTCCGCTTCGTACCGGTACGCCGCCGCTGACCCCCGTCACGTCGGCAACCGAGCGGGTATGCCGCGGGGGCCCGGCGCTCCACAGCCGAGCGGCGCCCGCCGGTACGTCCCTGCCATGGCCCTGCACCCGTACGGGACGACCGGCGTCGCCGACGCCGGGGGTCAGGCCACGCCGGGACCCTGCGCCGCACCGGACCGGCTGCCGCAGAACCGGCGCCTCCGGCGTCCGGGGTCAAGCCGCGCCGCACGGCAAGGTGGGGTGGGGCGGGGCCCGGCGTGGTGGCGGGCCTCCGCGTCGTAGGCCGCCAGGAACGCCTTCACGGCCGCTCCCCAGCCGAAGTGCTCGGTACGCGCGCGTGCCGTGTCCCGCCGCTCGGGCCCAGCCGAGGCGGCCGTCCGCCCGGCCAGGCAGGGAGGGGAGCCCTCAGGCAGCGTGCGGCTCGGCGGAACGCGGGCCTCGGGGAGGGCGCGGCTCTGCGGAACCCGGGCCTCGGGGAGCGTGGGGCTCGGCAGAGCGCGGGCCTCGGGGAGCGTGCGGCTCGGCAGAGCGCGGGCCTCAAGAGGTGTGGGGCTCGGCAGAGCGCGGGCCTCAAGAGGTGTGGGGCTCGGCAGAGCGCGGGCCTCGGGGAGCGTGCGGCTCGGCGCAGCGCGGGCCTCAAGAGGTGTGCGGCTCGGCCGGCGCGCCCGGGACCTCAGCCGAGCGTCGCGTCGGGGCCGAAGCGGCTGCGGACCGCTGTCTGTACCTCCGCCTCCTCGGCCGGGTCGGCGGCCAGGCGGCGCAGTCGCTCGACGACACGGGCGTCACCGGTCTCGGCGTGCCGGGCGGCGAGTTCGCGGGTGGTCTCCTCGCAGTCCCACAGGCATTCGACGGCGAACCCGGTGGCGAAGGAGGGGTCGGTGGCGGCCAGCGCGCGGGCGGCCCGGCCGCGGAGGTGGGAGGAGGCCGTCTCGCGGTAGATGTGGCGCAGCACGGGTGCCGCGCAGGCGATGCCGAGGCGCCCGGCGCCGTCGACGAGCGTCCACAGGGTGGGTGCGTCGGGGCCCTCGCCGCGTACGGCCTCGCGGAGGGCGCCGAGGACGAGGTCGCTGTCCCGGGCGGCGCCGCGGCAGGCGAGCATGCGGCCGGCGGCGGCACCGAGCGCGTCGGGGCGCTGGGCCCAGCCGCGCGCGCGGTCGACGGCGGCGACGCTGCGCATCCGTTCGAAGGCGTCGACGGCGGCCTCCACGACGGCCGGAGTGCCGTCGGCGACCGCGGCCTCGATCAGGTCGAGGGCGCCGGGATCGTTGCCGTCGGCGAGGTAGCGCAGCGCGGTGCAGCGGGCTCCGTCGATGCCGTCCCGCGCGGCCCGGAGGATCTCGGGCCGGTCCTCGGGGCCGGCCACGGCGACCAGGCAGCGGGCGGCCGGCACGTACAGGGCGGAGCCGCGCTCCATGCCCTGCTGGGCCCACTCGAAGACGGCGCGGACGCTCCACCCCGGGCGGGGGCCGGTGGGACGCATCTGACGTTGCCAGCGGTCGAAACAGCCGGTTTCCCGGGCGGCACGCACGCGGGCGGCGATCGACGGCCGCGGATCGTCGGCCCACAGCCGCCAGGGGCGGGGCTCGAAGGCGTCGCGCACGGCGGTGGCCAGCTCGGCCTCCCCCTCGGGGTCGGTGGTGAAGCGGGCCAGGACGGGGGCGGCGAGGGCGCGCAGGCCCGCGTCGTCGTCCCGCAGGGCCAGCTCGTCCAGCGCCCAGGCCCAGTTGGTTCCCTGGGCGGCGTACCTGCGCAGCAGTTCGAGGGCGTCCCGCCGGCCGTAGGAGGCGAGGTGTCCGAGGACGGCCAGGGCGAGGCCGGTACGGGACTCGTCGGTGTCGAGGACGTCGTCCGCGCCGAAGAGGTGCGCCTCCAGGGCGTCCAGCTCGCCGTTCAGGTCGAGATGGAGGCGGGCGTAGTACAGGGAGCGGTTCTCCACCTGCCAGTCGTGGCGGGGATCGCGCAGCACACAGTGGGTCAGGGCCGCGAGCGCCTCGGCCCGCGGGGCGGTGAGCGCGTGCAGCGTGCCGTCGCCACGGCCGCGCTGGAGCAGCCCGAGCAGCGTACCGCTGGGCGCTATGACCGGATCGAACATGGGAAACAGCCTCACATCAAGCGTCGACGCAACCGGGAACCACGCATTACCTGGCCGCGTGACACAACGTCGGAGTGCCCGCCGTCTTCTGCTTGCTGTAGACCATCTCTCTCTGCCTCTCGTCGGTGGCCCATGCGGACCTCATCACGGCCCGCGCGGTGCGGCATCACCTGCCCGTCCATCACGTCCGTGAATCACGTCGTCATGATGACCCGCGGTGTGTCCTGCCGCGACCGTATTTCCGGCGGCCTGCTACCGCCTCCCCCGTTTTGCGTGTCGTATCTGGTCGGGACGCCGCCGTCAGCGGACGCCGAACAGCTCCAGCAGTTCCGCCTTGCCGAACATCCGGGCCGTGTCGACGGCCGACGGCGTTCCCGCGGAAGGATCGGCCCCGCCCTCCAGGAGGGCCTTGATCACGTCCGTCTCGCCCTTGAAGACGGCGCCGGCGAGCGGGGTCTGGCCCCGGTCGTTGATCTGGTCCGCCGCCGCGCCGCGGGCGAGCAGCGCGCGGACCGCGTCGGCGTGGCCGTGGTAGGCGGCGAGCATCACCAGGGAGTCGCCTCGGTCGTTGGTGAGGCTGGCCGGCACGCCCGCGTCGACGTACGCCACGAGCGCCTCGGTCTGCCCCTGCCGGGCCAGATCGAAGATCTTGGTCGCCAGCTCCACGACCTCGGGGTCGGGGGCTTCACTCATCGGCCGGACCGCCTCTCCTTGCGTATGCGGGAACCGCTTCGGGACTGCTCGGGAACTGCTTCATGACTGCTCGGGGACCGCCCGGGACCCGCACCGGGACCGAGCGAGCGTACGGCAGCGAGCGGAGCGCGGCCGTACGAGTGAATCGCCAGCGTACTGGCTCCTGCGGCACATGACCCGATGTGCCCGAGGTAAAGATCGCCAACAGGGGTCCCCGGCGGCGACGGGCCTGGTCAACGGGGTAGGACGGCTCCGCCACGTGGGGGAAAACAGCCGTATTTCACCCAGTTGCACCTTTAATCGTATGGATACATCCTGTGATCCTGGAAGGACTCATGGTGACTGTCCCCCACCCTCGACACCAGGAGGCCCGAAATGATCCTTTCCCTGTCAGGCGTGTTCCTGCTCGGCACCATCGTGTTCCTCTTCTTCCGCAAGGACGGACTGAAGGGCTCGCACGCCGCGGTCACGGCCCTGTTCGGCTTCTACCTGTCGAGCACGGCCATCGCCCCGAGCATCAAGGCCGGCGGCGAGAGCCTGGCGAGCCTCCTCGGCGGCATCAAGTTCTGACCCGGCCCGTCCCGCCCGTACGCACGATCAGGAGACAGCAGTGGCCCGGCGCCCTCTCCCCCGCATTCTGAGCAAAGACAGCGCGCAGATCGCCCGGACGCAGATCGCCCGGAGCCGGGAGCTGGCCCGGACGGCGGCCGACAGCGCCACCGACGTCCTCCACCCGCTGATCACCGTCTCGCGCGGACTGCGCCGGCTGGCCTCGGCCGGGCGGCGCAGATGGGCGGACACCCCCAAGGACAAACGGGGGCCGCTGCTGTTCCTGGTGGCCTCCCTGGTCCTGGTCGTGGCCCTGGTGCCGTACGGGCCGCTGCTCACCGTCATCACCGTGATGGCGGCGGCGGCCTGGCAGGGCCGCGACCGCACCTCGGCGCCCGAAGGGCCCGACGAGTCCCAGGCCGAACGGCTCCAGGCGCTGTACGAGGCCCTGGTGCCGTACTTCTCCGGCCCCGACGACCCGGCGCCGCTGTACGCGCACGGAGGGAACTGGGAGAACGCCTTCACGGACCACGAGTTCGACGACGCCGGCCGCGTCGGTCACCTCGTCATCCGCTACCCCGCCTACTTCACGGACGGCGAGCCCGCGGCCCGCGCACGGATCGAGCAGCTGCTCACCGTGAAGGCCGGCCGGGGCCGTGAGTACCACTTCGCGTGGGACGAGGAGGGCAACCGGCTCACCGTCACCGTGCTCGCCCCGCTGCCCGCCGACGTGCCGGCCCAGCGCTTCGTCACCGCCCCGGGAGAGACCGTCCTCGGCTTCACCGACCAGAGCGAGGTGCAGCGCACGCTCCCCCTCTCCTACGGCGAGGAACGGATCGACGTCCCGCCCATCGTCTGGCGCACCGGCATCCGCTCCACCGAGCCGCATCTGCTGGCCATGGGCCACCCCGGCAGCGGCACCTCCACCCTGTTGCGCTCCATCACCCTCCAGGCCCTGGAGTACGGCGACGTCCTGATTGTCGACGGCGGGGGTACCGGCGAGTACGCGTGCCTGACCGGCCGGGACGGCGTACTCGCCGTGGAGTGCGCTCTCGCCGGGGCGCTGGCCAGCCTGGAGTGGGCCGCGCAGGAGACCGAGCGCCGGCTCATCGCGATCAACCTGGCCCGGCAGGCGGGCGAGCCGCCGCCCGAGGACACCCGGCGCCCGCTGTGGATCCTGCTGGACCGGCCTGGCGTCTTCGCCCACCTCGCGGGGGCGGAGGGCCGCAAGGACCCGCAGGTGCTGCTCCAGGTGCCGTTGCGGCACGGCCGCGCGGCGAACGTGACCGTGGTCGTCGCCGAGCAGTTCGAGAGCGGTGAGGCGCTGAGCGAGGCGGTACGACAGCACACGCGCGCGCGTGTCGTGCTCGGGGCCGCGGCACCGCAGCAGGTGGAAGCGGTGCTGGGCGTGCCCCCGCACACGACTCCGCTCGTGCACATGCCGCCCGGGCGGGGGTACGCCCGGCTGGGATCCGGTCCGGTGCACCGGCTTCAGGTCCCGCGGACACCGGATCCGTACGACGACGCCACGAGCGACGCCGACCGGCAGGCGGTGATGGCACTGCTGCCGGCGCGGAGTACGCCGGCGGACGCGGAGGCTCCGGCACCGCCGGACCTTACGAAGCCGGTGGAGCCGGTGGAGGCGGTCGAGCCGACGGAGCCCGCGGTCGAGCAGACACCGCTGACCGCGGAGACCGTGGGCGCCGAGACCGCCTGAGCCGAGCCGTCGCGCTCCCGCCTCCGGACCGGCCACGTCCACGTCAAGGCCACCACGCCAGGCCCACCGAGCACGAGCGCCCAGCCCCACGCCCGCCCCACGCCCTCGCGCCCCTACGCCACCAGCGTCCGCGGTGACTCCCCCGCTCCCGTCGCGCCCGATTCCACCAGTCGGGCCGCGGCGGCGAGCCGGGCCGCCGCCTCGTCCGCCACGGCTCCCCCGACGGTGAACGGAAGCCGGACGTAGCCCTCGAACGCGCCGTCGACGCCGAAGCGGGGGCCGGAGGGGACGCGGACACCGGTGCGTTCGCCCGCTTCGGCGAGGCGGGAGCCGGAGAGGCCGCCGGCGCGGACCCAGAGGGTCAGGCCGCCGCGCGGCACCTCGAACTCCCAGCTGGGCAGTTCCCGGCGGAGCGCGGTGACCAGCGCGTCCCGGTTCTCGCGGGCCTGGGCGCGGCGCAGGTCGACCGCCTGCTGCCAGCCCCCGGTGCTGAACAGCCAGTTCACGGCCAGCTGTTCCAGCACGGGTGTGCCCAGGTCGGCGTACGCGCGGGCGGCGACCAGGCTGCGGATGACGTCCGGTGCGGCCCGCACCCAGCCGATGCGCATGCCCGCCCAGAAGGCCTTGCTGGCCGAGCCGACCGTGATCACCGTGGAGCCGGCCGGGTCGAAGCCGCACACCGGCCGGGGCATGCCGCCGGTCCGGAACTCCTCGTCGAGCCACAGCTCGGTCATCGTCTCGTCGGCGACGAGGACCGTGCCGGCCGAGCGGGCCGCGTCCACCAGCCGGCGCCGCTGGTCCTCGTCGGCGAGCGCTCCGGTGGGGTTGTGGAAGTCGGCGACGACATAGGCGATGCGGGGCGCGGCCTCGCGCAGGACCTGGCGCCAGCGGTCCATGTCCCAGCCGGAGAGCCCCTCGGCCATCGCGACGGGGACGAGCCGGGCACCGGTCTCCCGCATGAGCTGGAGGATGTTGGCGTAGGACGGGGACTCCACGGCGATGCGCTCGCCGCGGCCCGCGAAGAGATGGCAGATGGCGTCGATGGCGCCCATCGCGCCGGTCGTCACCATGATCTGCTCGGGCATGGTGGGGATGCCACCGGCGGTGTACCGCTCGGCGATCATCGAGCGCAGGGCGGGCAGCCCGGCCGGGTAGTCGCCGTGGGTGTGGGCGTACGGCGGCAGTTCCTCCAGGGCGCCCCGCACGGCCCGGGTGAGCCACGGCTCGGGCGCCGGGAGTGAGGCGCAGCCCAGGTCGATCACCGAGCCGAGGGCCTCCGGGGGCAGCGGTTCCAGGCCCCGGGCCGGGACGGGGTTGCCGGCCGGTACGGCGGTCCAGCTGCCGGCTCCGCGCCGGGACTCCAGGAACCCCTCGCCGCGCAGCGCCTCGTAGGCCGCCGCGACGGTCGTACGGCTCACGGAGAGGGACACGGCGAGCTCGCGTTCCGCGGGGAGGCGGGCGGCCACCGGGACGCGGCCCTCGAGCACCAGCAGCCGGATGCCGTCGGCGAGGGCACGATAGGCGGGGGGACGGCGGGTGCCGGGGCCGGCCGGGCGGTCCTGCTGGGAGTTGAGGAGCCGGGCGAGCTGTGCGGCTCCCACCGCCGAGGTCCACTGCGCCATGAAGATCAGTCCACCTTCCCCGGATTGGCCATGGATGACATTCCATCCCGAGCCACAGAGTGACATGTGCCAGTCCAGTTCCACTACCCAGGGGGGTATGTCGTGTCCGCTCCCGGCCGCCATGTCGGACGTCGGTTGATCCAGCTCTACGCCGGGCTCGTGCTCTACGGCGCGAGTTCCGCGCTGCTCGTGGCGGCGGACCTGGGGCTGGAGCCCTGGAACGTACTGCACCAGGGGCTCGCGGAGCTGACCGGGCTGAGCATCGGGGTCGTGTCGATCGTCGTGGGCGCGGCGGTGCTGCTGCTGTGGATCCCGCTGCGCCAGCGCCCCGGGCTCGGCACGGTTTCCAACGTCTTCGTGGTCGGCCTCGCCATGGACGGCACGCTCGCGCTGGTCCCGGACGTCCGTTCCCTCGCCGTACGCGTCCCGCTGCTGCTGGCGGGGGTCGTGCTGAACGGCGTGGCGACCGGCCTGTACATCGCGGCGAGCTTCGGGCCGGGCCCGCGCGACGGGCTGATGACGGGTCTGCACCGGCGCACCGGCCGGTCGGTCCGGCTGATGCGGACGGCCGTGGAGGTGACGGTGGTGGCCACCGGGTTCGCGCTGGGCGGCACCATCGGCCTGGGCACCCTGCTGTACGCCGTGGCCATCGGCCCGCTGGTCCAGCTGTTCCTGCGGATGTTCGCCGTGCGGCCGGCACCGGCCGGCAGGGCGGTCGTCGCCACGGCGACACCGGAGGGGGCCATACTGCGTCCGTGAGCCTCACGACACCGGCCCCGCGCCACCCGTACCTGGACCATCCCGGCCCGATCGCCTTCGCCCACCGGGGCGGTGCCGCCGGCGGCCTGGAGAACACCGTGGCGCAGTTCCACCGCGCGGTGGAACTGGGTTACCGGTACATCGAGACCGATGTGCACGTCTCGGCGGACGGCCGGCTGATCGCCTTCCACGACGCGACCCTGGACCGGGTCACCGACGGGGCGGGCCGGATCGCCGACCTGCCGTGGGCGGAGATACGGCACGCGCGCGTGGGCGGCCGGGAACCGGTGCCGCTGTTCGAGGACCTGCTGGACACCTTCCCCGAGGTGCGCTGGAACGTCGACGTCAAGGCGGAGGCCGCGCTGCGGCCCCTGCTGGGGCTGATCGAACGGGCGGACGCCTGGGACCGGGTGTGTGTGGGCTCCTTCTCCGAGGCGCGTGTGCTGCGGGCCCAGCGGCTGGGCGGGCCGCGCCTGGCCACCTCGTTCGGGACGCGCGGGGTGCTGAACCTGCGGCTGCGCTCCTGGGGCCTGCCGGGCGCGGTACGCCGGTCGGCCGTGGCCGCGCAGGTGCCCGAGGCGCAGTCGGGCGTGCCCGTGGTGGACCAGCGCTTCGTGCGCGCCGCCCACGCGCGCGGGCTGCACGTGCACGTGTGGACGGTCAACGAGCCCCGGCGCGTGCACCGGCTCCTGGATCTCGGGGTTGATGGCATCATGACCGATCACATCGACATGTTGCGCAAGGTCATGGAGGACCGCGGCGTCTGGGTCTGACCGCCCGGACCGGCCGGCCCGCGCCTTCGCACGGCACCGCGGCGGGGAGGCGAGGGCACGGTGGGCACGCAGACCGTGCGGGCACCGGTGGCGGACGAGGCCGCCGGACTCAGGCGCGAGCGGCACGGCTGGTACGTGTACGACTGGGCGTGCTCGGTGTACTCGACCAGCGTCCTCACGGTGTTCCTCGGCCCGTACCTCACCGCGGTCGCCGAACGGGCCGCGGACGCCGGCGGCTACGTGCACCCGCTGGGCGTCCCGGTCCGGGCGGGCTCCTTCTTCGCCTACACGGTGTCCCTGTCGGTGATCGTGGCGGTCGTCTTGATGCCCCTGGTGGGCAGCGCGGCCGACCGCACGGGCCGCCGGAAGCCGCTGCTCGCCGCGGCGGCGTACACCGGGGCGGCGGCCACCACGGGCATGTTCCTGCTGGACGGCGACCGGTATCTGCTCGGCGGGGTGCTGCTCGTCGTGGCCAACGCGGCGCAGTCCGTCGGGATGATGCTCTACAACTCCTATCTGCCGCAGATCGCGCCGCCCGAGCAGCGCGACGCCGTCTCCTCGCGCGGCTGGGCCCTCGGCTACGCGGCCGGCTCCCTGGTCCTCGTCGCCGACCTGGTCCTGTACTCGGCGCACGACTCGTTCGGGCTGACGGAGCCGGCAGCGGTCCGGGTGTGCCTGGCGTCGGCGGGCCTGTGGTGGGGCGCGTTCACGCTCGTACCGCTGCGCAGGCTGCGCGACCGCCGCGCGCGCGTGGCGGGGGCGGCGGCGCCCGGGGCGCGGCAGCTGGCGGCGACGGTCCGCGACATGCGTCGGCACCCGCTGACGCTGGCGTTCCTGCTGGCGTACCTCGTGTACAACGACGGGATCCAGACGGTGATCTCGCAGGCCTCGGTCTACGGCTCCGAGGAGCTGGGACTCGGGCAGTCGACGCTCATCGGGGCCGTGCTCCTGGTGCAGGTGCTGGCCGTGGCGGGAGCGCTGGCGATGGGGCGGCTGGCGCGGGCGTACGGCGCGCAGCGGACGATCCTCGGCTCGCTGGTGGCGTGGACGCTCACGCTCGCCGCCGGCTACTTCCTGCCGGCGAGGGCCCCGGTGTGGTTCTTCGTGCTGGCCGCCGGGATCGGCCTGGTCCTCGGCGGCAGCCAGGCGCTGTCCCGGTCGCTGTTCTCGCATCTGGTGCCGCCGGGCAAGGAGGCCGAGTACTTCTCCGCGTACGAGCTGAGCGACCGCGGGATGAGCTGGCTCGGCCCGCTGCTGTTCGGCGTGACGTACCAGCTGACCGGAAGCTACCGGTCCGCGATCGTGTCGCTGGTGGCCTTCTTCGTGATCGGTTCCGTCCTGCTCGCACGGGTACCGGTGCGGCGTGCGATCGGCGAGGCGGGGAACCCGGTACCGGAAAGGATCTAGCGTCGATTTAGCACTCGGCGCGAAAGGGCGGTAGTGTACGCGTTTGGCCTGCCAGGCGTACCGTTACTGCGCGTCAAAGAGGCCGAAGCGCCGGGTGACATCTGCTAGCAGATGTGACAAACCGGGCGCCTGTGGGTAGAACAAGGGGCGGCTACGACGGCGACGCACGACCCGGAACGGGACTCGGAACGGGAATCTTTACCGCCGACCGGACGTTGACCGGATGACGACGACAGCGACACCTGTCCTGTGGGCGACAAAGCCCGGGAGGCACGATTCATGAGTGAGCGAGCTCTTCGCGGTACGCGCCTCGTGGTGACCAGCTACGAGACGGACCGCGGTATCGACCTGGCCCCGCGCCAGGCCGTGGAGTACGCATGCGAGAAGGGCCATCGTTTCGAGATGCCCTTCTCGGTCGAGGCGGAGATCCCGCCGGAGTGGGAGTGCAAGGTCTGCGGGGCCCCGGCACTCCTGGTGGACGGCGACGGCCCGGAAGAGAAGAAGGCCAAGCCCGCGCGTACCCATTGGGACATGTTGATGGAGCGACGCACCCGCGAGGAACTCGAAGAGGTCCTCGAGGAGCGTCTGGCGGTTCTGCGATCGGGGGCGATGAACATCGCGGTTCACCCCAGGGACAGCCGCAAGAGCGCATAACGCGAGACAAGCACCAGTAACCGCGGGCGCCGTACGTGAAGACGTACGGCGCCCGCGGTTTCGCGCTGTCCGGACGGCGGTGCCGCCCCCGGACGCGCCCCGGGTCAGCGCGTCAGCGGAGGGCGCTGCTCGCCCGGCCCGGGCCGGTCCTCCCTGACGACCTCGCCCTGCACCACCCTGCCGTCGGGCCGGTGGGTGCGGGCCTGCTGGAAGGCGTCGCCCAGACTGCCCGGGGCGGCCTTGCGGAGCCTGCGCTCCAGGGCGTTCTCGGTGCGGCGGCTCACGGCCCTCTGTACCGGCGGGAGCAGCAGGAGGAGGCCCACGGCGTCCGAGACCAGGCCGGGGATCATCAGCAGCAGACCGCCGAGCATCGTCAGGCCGTTGGCGCCGCCGCGCGCCGGCGAGCCGCCCCGCCGGAGTGCCTCGTTGAGGTTCTGGAAGGCGCGGCGGCCCGCCCGCTTGATGATCAGGGAGCCGGCCACGGCGCCCGCGATGAGCAGCAGGAGCACGCTGAGGCCCCCTGCCGCACCCGCGACCAGGGTCAGCAGCCAGATCTCCAGCACCAGCCATCCGGCGAGGCCCAGCGGCAGATACCTGCGCAGCCGGGAGCGCCGGGGCCGGGCGGCGTACGGGGAGGGCGGAGCGCCAGTCGTCATGCTTCCAGTGTGCCTGGGCGTGGCTCAGCGCGGGATAAGGGAGTGATCAGCCCGGGCCGTGAAGGGGCCGGTCAGGCCTGCTTGTCCTTGCCGGTGAGCTTGCCGATGCGGTCGCCGACCCCCCAGGCCGTGACCCGCCACAGCGCCTCGACCACGATGTCGCGGCTCATCTTGGAGTCGCCCAGTTCGCGCTCGACGAAGGTGATGGGGACCTCGACGACGTGGTAGCCGGCCTTCACCGCGCGGCGGGCGAGGTCGACCTGGAAGCAGTAGCCCTGCGAGGAGACCTCGGCGAGGCCCAGGCCCTCCAGGGTCTCGCGGCGGAAGGCCCGGAAGCCGCCGGTCACGTCACGGATCGGCACGTCGAGCAGGAACCGCGAGTAGGTCGAGCCGCCGCGGGAGAGGAACTCCCGGGACTTGGGCCAGTTCACGACCCGGCCGCCGGGCACCCAGCGGGAGCCGAGGACGAGGTCGGCGCCCTTGAGGGCGGTCAGCAGCCGGGGCAGTTCCTCAGGCTGGTGGGAGCCGTCGGCGTCCATCTCGATCAGCACGCCGTAGTCCCGCTCCAGGCCCCAGCGGAACCCCGCGAGATAGGCGGCGCCGAGGCCCTCCTTGCCCTTGCGGTGCAGCACCTGGACGTGGTCGTCCCCGGCGGCCAGCTCGTCGGCGAGCTTGCCGGTGCCGTCGGGGCTGTTGTCGTCCGCGATCAGCACGTGGGCCTCGGGGACGGCCTTGCGTACCCGGCCGACGATGGTCCTGATGTTCTCCGCCTCGTTGTAGGTCGGGATGATCACCAAGGCCGTGCCGAGCGGGCCGAACCGCCGCTCCTGGGCCTTGGCCGCGAGGGTTCCGTCGCCGTCGTTCACTGCTGCCCCTTCATGTCGTACGCAGGGGACCACCATAGTGGCCCCGGCCTGGGATGACGTGACGGCTCGTGCGTAGAGTGGTGTCGATTGCACAAGAACGGGGTAAGAGCCCGGTTTTCGGCCTCTCACCTTACGTCCGCGCCGCCTGCGTGGCACGGCGGATGGGGGCCCGGCGCCCTTCGGGCCGACCTGGGACCCGCTGGCTGCGGATCGACCGAAAGCCGTTGTCTACTGAGCGCCCGGGCCCCACCCGGGTCACACCTGGCCGACCAGCCGGCCGTTCCCCCGTCGGCGCGGGCGCTGAGCCTGGCTCCCAGCGACGGTGCCCGGTGCGGCACACCGTCCCTGACCCAGCGGCGCTGCGACAGGTGTCTGAACGCTCCTCGGTCGGGCGTCCGGTGGTGGACCCGGCCGAACCTACCGGCCCGCCGCCGCTGACTGTCAACAGCCGCCTGACCTGCGAAGACCGCTGACGCGGCCCAGTCGGCGGGGAGGATGCGCAGGTGGGGCGGCGGGCCCGCGGCGGCCGGGGGCCGCCGCGCCACCCCCGGAGATCACTCGCCCGGCCGTACGAACACCGTCCGGCCGCCCACGACGGTGCGCAGGCAGACCGGCAGGTCGCGGCCGGGGCTGAGGTCGGGCAGGCCGGGGGTGCCGGAGCGCGGGTCTGTGGACCAGCGGGCGACCCGGTCGTCGGGGGCCTGGACGATCAGCTCGTCGGTCCGCCAGACGGCGTAGTCCGCAGGCGCGCCCGGGACGAGCACCCCGGCGTCGTCGCGGCCGACGGCCCGCCAGCCGCCCCGCGTGTGCGCGGTGAACGCGGCACGGACGGAGATCCGGTGCTCGGGGGTGTGGTGGAAGGCGGCGGCGCGGACCGTGCCCCACGGGCCGAGGGGGGTGACCGGGCTGTCGGAGCCGAACGCGAGCGGCACACCGGAGCGCAGCAGCGCGGCGTACGGATTGAGGGTGCGGGCCCGCTCGGCGCCCAGCCGCCGGGCGTACATGCCGTCCTCGCCGCCCCACAGCGCGTCGAAGGCGGGCTGGACGGAGGCGATCAGGCCCAGCTCGGCGAAGCCGGCGATGGTCTCGGGGGTGAGCATCTCGGCGTGCTCGACGCGGTGCCGGGCGGCGCGGATCCGGGCGAGGCCCGCCTTCTCGGCGGCGGCGCGCACGCCGTCGACCACGGCGGACACGGCGGCGTCGCCGATGGCGTGGAAGCCGGCCTGGAGTCCCGCCTCCGTGCAGCCCACGACGTGGGCGGCGACGGCGTCGGCGTCCAGGTAGACGGTGCCGGTGTGGCCGGCGTCGGCGTAGGGCTCGTGCAGGCACGCGGTGTGCGAGCCGAGGGCGCCGTCGGCGAAGAGGTCGCCCGCGGCACCGGCCGCGCCCAGCTCGCGGGCCTTCGCCGGGTCCTGTTCCGCCCAGTAGCCGACCACGCGGGGGCCCGGCGTCCCGGCGGCGAGCTCCAGCAGGGCGGTGAAGTCGTCCTCGGAGGAGATCTGCGGGCCGCCGCACTCGTGGACGGTGCCGATGCCCAGGGAGGCCGCGTGGGCCAGGGCGGTGCGCTGGGCCTCGGCGCGCTGGGCCGGGGTGACGGCGGCGAGGGCGGCCGCGCGTACGGCGTGGTGGGCGTCCCCGGTGAGCGGGGCGTCCTCGCGGGGGACGCCGCCGGGCACCAGGTCCAGCAGGGCGGTGGTGACGACCGCCGAGTGCACGTCGATGCGGGACAGGTACAGCGGGCGTCCGCCGGTGGCGTCGTCCAGCTCCGCACGGGCCGGCGGGCGTCCGCCGGGCCAGCGGGCGGCGTCCCAGCCGTGTCCCAGCAGGACCCGGTCACCGGGGCGGGCGGCGGCGAACTCGCGGATCCGGGCGAGGGCCGCCTCCAGGGAGGGGGCGCCGGACAGGTCCAGGCCGGTCAGGGCGAGGCCCGTGGCGGTGGTGTGCACATGGGCGTCGGTGAAGGCCGGGGTGACCAGGGCGCCGTCGAGGTCGACCACCTCGTCCACGCCGTCGGCGAAGGCGTCGGCGGCGCCCTCGGAGCCGACCCAGGCGACCTGGCCGCGCTCCACGACCATCGCGGTGGCGAAGGGGTCGGCGGGGCTGTGCACCTCCCCCCGGCGCAGGAGGACGGTCTGGGGCTCGGCGGACTGCTCACTCATGACGCACAGTCTCTCGCGTACGCGGCCTTCACCGGGCACCGGGGCGGACCGGTCAGATCTTCGGGGCGCGCGCCTCGTAGGGGGTCGACAGCACCACGGTGGTGCGGGTGGAGACGCCGGCGAGGCTGCGCACCCGGGCCAGCAGTTCCTCCAGTTCGTGCGGGGTGGCGACGCGCACCTTGAGGATGTAGTTCTCGTCGCCGGCGACGCTGTGGCAGGCCTCGATCTCGGGGACGCCGGCGAGGCGCTCCGCGATGTCGTCGGGGGCGCTGGGGTCGAACGGTTTCACCGAGATGAACGCGGTGAGCGGCAGCCCGACGGCCTCGGGGTCGACCACCGCGGCATAGCCGCGGATGACGCCACGCTGTTCCAGCCGGCGCACCCGCTGGTGCACGGCCGACGTGGACAGGCCCGTGGCCTTGCCCAGGTCTGTGTAGCTCATCCGCCCGTCGACGACGAGCAGCTGCACGATCTGACGGTCCAGCTCCTCCATGCCGCCAAAACCTACAGTGCGCCTGATCTCCTCGGATACCTCGGAGGCCCAGGTCATTCCCTGTGGGGCGGAAAAGGTACCGGGACGGGCATCTGCGCGCGGCATGTGACCAAGGCCACACGGCCGGTGCGGGCTCCGTGATGTTCTCGTGATTACCGCCGGGACGGGACGGGAAGTGCTTGCTGTGGCCGGGACCGCAGTGCCGTCCCGGCCCAGTCTTAGGGGGAGAAACCCATGCACAGTGTCAGCCACCCTGATCGTTCCGCGTCCGCACGGCAGCAGCCGGTCCTCGAGCCCGAGCCGGAGGGCGTCGAACCCGACGACCTCTTCGACGAGGAACTGGACGCCTACGACACCTTCGAGATGTACCGGGTGATCTGCCCGGACTGCGCGCAGCCGATCGCGCTGCTGGCGGACGAGGAGGTCCTGCCGGAGCACGCGCTGTGCGCCTCGCCGTGGAACCCGTTCGGGCTGACGGTGTGCGCGGGCACCGGC
This sequence comes from Streptomyces sp. NPDC006309, assembly GCF_040613095.1. Lineage (NCBI taxonomy): Bacteria > Bacillati > Actinomycetota > Actinomycetes > Kitasatosporales > Streptomycetaceae > Streptomyces > Streptomyces sp. NPDC006309. The sequence continues at coordinate 43,854 of NZ_JBEXRO010000026.1, forward strand.
CGTGCGGCGGCCGACGCCCGCCCCGCCGACGAGTCCTGCGAGCCCCAGGAGCAGGACACGGCCCTGCTGCTGACGCTGCCCCAGGGTCTGGACTGGCGGACGCAGCCCTTCTCGCACGTCGGGGGCCCGGGCTCGCGCCCGATGCGCGTACCGGCGATGCGCCGCGAGGCCGCCTGACACACCCGGGCACCGGCCCGTCCCCTCCCCGCACCCGCACCCGCTCCCGCTCCCCGCACCACGACGGCGCGCGCGCCGTCGTGGTGCGGGGAGCGGAGTGCCCGGGACCGCCGGGACGGCGGCCTTGCGCGGCGTGCGCCCGGCGGCGGACGGCGCACGGCATGGCGGCTCCGTGCCAGGGGGCGGCCCGGCTGCGCGGCGGGCGTGGACGTCCCCGTGCCGGCGCGGTGCCCCGGCCGGCCGTCGACGGGGACCCGGCCACGGCGCCCCGGCGCGCGCGGCGGTACGGGGAAGCGGACGTGCGGGAACTGAAGCCCGAATCCGCCGGGCGGTGACCTGTCCGGCCGCCGTCGCGTTGGCCGGGTATGAGCCTCATGGACTCGGCGACCGGGTATCAGCGCCGCATGTTCGTCCCGCGCCCCGCGGAATCGGTTCCGCCACCGGTGCCGCAGGACCCGCCCATCTACCGTGATCTGCTCCGGACCTGGGCCGACCGGGGCCGGACCCTGCCGGGCCGCCATGACCCGGAGTGGACCAGGCTGGCGGCCCCGACGGTCCTGAGGGGGCAGTTCAGCGACCCTCGGGTCCCGCCACGTGACGGGCGATGACCATGCGCTGGATCTGGTTGGTGCCCTCGACGATCTGGAGGACCTTGGCCTCGCGCATATAGCGCTCGGCCGGGAAGTCGGCGGTGTAGCCGTAGCCGCCGAGGATCTGCACGGCGTCGATGGTGACCTTCATGGCCGTGTCCGTGCAGTGCAGCTTGGCCATGGCGGCCTGCTTGGCGAACGACCGGCCCGCGTCGCGCAGGCGGGCCGCGGCGAGGTAGAGCGCGCGGCCGGCCTCGATCTGGGTGGCCATGTCGGCGAGCATGAAGCGCAGGCCCTGGAAGTCGGCGATGGGCCGGCCGAACTGCCGGCGCTGCGTGGCGTAGCCGACCGCCTCGTCCAGTGCGGCCTGGGCGAGGCCGATCGCACACGCCGCGATGCCCAGCCGGCCGGAGTCGAGGGCGGCCAGGGCGATGGCGAAGCCCTGGCCCTCCTCGCCGATCCGCCGCTCGTCGGGGACCCGGACGCCGTCGAAGTGGACCTGGGCGGTGGGCGAGCCCTTCATGCCCATCTTCTTCTCGGGCGCGGCACCGCTCAGACCGGGGGCGTCGCCGGGCACGAGGAAGGCGGTGATGCCTCGGGGGCCGTCCTCGCCGGTGCGGGCCATCACGGTGTAGAAGTCGGCGATGCCGCCGTGCGTGATCCAGGCCTTGGTGCCGTCGATCACCCAGCTGTCGCCGTCCCGGACGGCCCTGGTGCGCAGGGAGGCCGCGTCGGAGCCGGAGGACGGCTCGGAGAGGCAGTACGCGCCGAGCAGGCCGCCGCCGAGCATCGCGGGCAGGTGCTCGACCTGCTGCTGCTTGGCGCCGTACGCGGCGAGGGCGTAGGAGGCGAGGGTGTGGACGCTGACGCCGAGGCCGACGGTGAGCCGGGCCGCGGCCAGTTCCTCCAGGACCTGGAGGTACACCTCGTAGGGCTGGTCGCCGCCGCCGTACTCGGCGGCGTACGGCAGGCCGAGCAGGCCGGATTCGGAGAGCAGGGTGAAGATCTCGCGCGGGAAGCGGCCCTCGTCCTCCTCCCGCGCGGCGTGCGGGGCGATCTCACGCCGGGCGATGTCCCGGACGAGGGCGAGCAGATCCCTCGCCTCGTCCGTGGGCAGTTGACGCTCCACCGGCTGCGGGTCGCGGTCGGACATGGCGTCGGGCTCCTCCCTGTTCGGGCACCGGCGGTCCGGCCCGGGGGTGGGGGCGGCTCCGCCTGTTCGTCGCGCCGGCCGGTGGTGCCCGCTCCCGGGTCTCGGAAGCTGCTGACCAGCGGCATGCGCTGTGAGTATGCCCGATCGGCGACCTCCCGTCACCAGTTAACGACCGCTTACTTCGGACCGCCTCCCGGGAGGTCCTCCGGGGCGGAAATTGGTCCGAACCATTGACCCGACTGGTCTAGTCCTCCTACTGTGCATGACCAACGCTTTACCGCGTTCATGCCAATCGGCGCGCGATCCCCTCTTCCCCCACGAGGAGACACCCGATGCACACTCCCCACCGCTCCGTCCTGCGGGCACTCGTCTCGGCCGCGTGTACCGCCGCGCTCGGCGCGGGCCTGCTGGCCGGCTCGGGCACGGCGACCGCGGCGGCCCCGGGCGCCCCGCAGGCCACGGCCGGCTCCAAGGTCGTCGGCTACTTCACCGAATGGGGCACCTACGACCGCAAGTACTACGTCAAGAACGTCGAGACCTCCGGTTCCGCGGCGAAGCTCACCCACATCAACTACGCCTTCGGCAACGTCACCGGCGGCAAGTGCGCGATGGGCGACTCCTACGCGGCCACCGACCGCGCCTACACCGCCGCCGAGTCCGTCGACGGCGTCGCCGACACCTGGGACCAGCCGCTGCGCGGCAACTTCAACCAGCTGCTGAAGCTGAAGAAGAAGCACCCGGGCCTGAAGGTCCTGTGGTCCTTCGGCGGCTGGACCTGGTCCAGCGGGTTCGGTGAGGCCGCGAAGAACCCGGCCGCCTTCGCCCAGTCCTGCTACGACCTGGTGAAGAACTCCAAGTGGGCGGGCGTCTTCGACGGGATCGACATCGACTGGGAGTACCCGAACGCCTGCGGCAACACCTGCGACACCAGCGGCCGGGACGCGTTCAGGAACGTCATGGCCGCCCTGCGGTCGAAGTTCGGCTCCAGCGGCCTGGTCACCGCCGCGATCACCGCGGACGCCACCAGCGGCGGCAAGATCGACGCCGCGGACTACGGGGGCGCCGCCCAGTACGTCGACTGGTACAACCCGATGACGTACGACTACTTCGGCGCCTGGGACGCGAAGGGTCCGACCGCCCCGCACTCCCCGCTGAACTCCTACTCCGGCATCCCGAAGGCCGGTTACTACACCTCGGCGACCATCGCCAAGCTCAAGGGCCTCGGCGTCCCGGCCTCGAAGCTGCTGCTCGGCATCGGCTTCTACGGGCGCGGCTGGACCGGCGTCACCCAGGCGGCGCCCGGGGGCACGGCCACGGGCCCGGCGGCCGGAACGTACGAGCAGGGCATCGACGACTACAAGGTGCTCAGGTCCAAGTGCCCCGCGACGGGCACGGTCGCCGGTACGGCGTACGCCAAGTGCGGGAGCGACTGGTGGAGTTACGACACCCCGTCGACCATCGCCACGAAGATGACCTACAAGAACCAGCAGGGGCTCGGCGGCACCTTCTTCTGGGAGCTGAGCGGCGACACCGCGAACGGTGAGCTGATCAACGCCATCAACTAGCCCCGCACCGAGGGGGAACGGGACGGGAGCGGCGGACCACGAGCCTCCGCTCCCGTTCCGCTTTCCGGAGTCTTCCGGGTCAGCCGTCCCGGCGGGCGGGCGGCGGGGCCGGACAGGCTGGGTCCAGTTCCTCGATGGCGCGCAGGGTCCCGCCGAGCGTCCGCACCAGCAGCTCGCGCATCGTGTCCCGGGGCAGCCCGGGGCGGTCGATCCACTCCAGGGTGGCGCCCTCCACGCTGCACACCCAGCCGAGCAGGCCCATCCGGGCCACCGGGGGGATGTCGCCGCGGCCGTAGGCGCCTTCGGCGATGGTGGTGACGATGACCTCGCGCACGCCGTCCCGGATCGCGTGCACCTCGGTGTCGAAGCCGACGCCGCCGCTGACGATGGTGCGGTAGGCGGCCTGGTGGCTCTCGGCGTAGCGCAGATAGCCGTCGACGGTGCGGTGCACACGGTCCACGGCTGGCAGCCGGACACCGCCGGCCGCGGAGGTGACCAGGGCGGCTACGGAGTCCTGGACGATCGCCAGGTAATAGCCGCGCTTGGAGCGGAAGTAGTAGTAGATGAGCCCCTTGGCGACCCGCGCCTGCCGGGCGATGTCGTCCATGGACAGCGCGTCGTAGGACGTGTCGGCGAACAACTTCCGCCCGATGGCGATGAGTTCGGCGCGACGCGTCGCGGAGCGCTCGGTGCCGCGCACCGGGGTGGCGGCACGCTGCTGCGGCAAGTTCAAGGTCGACCCTGGTCCAGACGGCCGGCGGGACTCCCGCAGTATGTCAGAACACGCCGTACTGCGACCGGTCGGTCAGAGCAGTCCGAGCTGGGTCACGAGCATCGCGAACACCACGACGAGGACCCAGCCCATGACGTGCTCGACGATGTTCGGGCCGTCCTCCTTGGGGCCGCCGGTGGCGGCACGGGGGGCGGTGGCCGGGAATGCGGTCATGGTGATTACTCACAAGGGTCGGATGAAAGGGCGAGACTTCCCCGTCCTTCGTCCACCATGCCACCCATGTCGGTATGTGCGGCCATGAGCTTGGTCACACGGTTTCAGTGCACCCCCACCGCGGCGAGGGCCCTGCGCTGGTGGGAGGTCGGCTGGGCCGGGAAGTACAGGTAACAGACCCCTCCGGTGCCGGAGACGACCTTGCCGGAGGCGTTGTACCGCTTGGTGCGCAGCCAGATGTTCTCGAACTCCCGGCGCGGATAGACCCGCCGTACCGCGTCGTCGTCCGGCGAGGCCGGGTCGTTGGCGATCACGTCGCCGTCGGCCGTGAAGCCGATCACCGTCATCAGGTGCCCCGAGGTGCCGTAGCCGGCGCCGGTCAGCTCGGTCTTCAGGAAGGACTGGGACGTTATGGCCGGGATGCCGGCCGCGATCAGCGTCTCCAGGTCGGTGAGGGAGGCGAGCCGGGTGACCACGCCCTGGATGCCCTCGAAGGTGGCGGCGTAGGCGGCGTTGAAGGGCCAGTTGCCGCAGCCCTGGTACTGGTGGTCGTAAGTGGCCCGGGCCGCGAAGTCCACCTGCGGGTCGGCGTAGGACGGGTCGACCCAGGACAGCTGCTCGGGGGTGAGCCGGCCGCCCCAGTACTCGATGATCATCTGCGAGGAGGTGGGACTGCACCAGGCCTCGCCGCCGTTGTCGTACTCCGGGTACTGGCCCTTGTGGATCTCCTGCGAGTAGCGCGGGACGGCCAGCTCCTGGGCCAGTCCGGGGGTGGAGGCCGGGACGGTGAAGCGGTCGGGGACGTCGGAGCCCATCGCGCCGAGCCGCCAGACGGTCGGGGTGAGACGCGTGCCGGGCCGGCGGTAGAGGGTGAGCCGCAGCCGGTACGACGCCAGGCGCAGCCCGGTGCTCGCGTCGTCGACGGCGAACGTGTCGGTCCAGACGCTGCTCCTGCCGTCGCTCTGGCCGTCCACCGACGTCCGCTTGATGTCCTGGTCGCCGGCCGCCCAGCGCCCCATCACGTACCAGGGCGTGCCGGTGCCGTCGGAGTACGTGCCCTGGAGCTCGGCCTGGAGCCAGGTGCCCTCGGGGGTGTGCGCGTTCCAGGAGGCGACGGCCTCGGTCGCGGGCGTGGTGAGGCGGTGGACCGGGGAGGTCCAGGTGGCGTACTCCCAGGTGGCGGTGGTGCCGGTGTGCGGGTCGGTGTAGTCGGTGGTGCCGGCGGGGGCGCCGATCACCACACCGGGGCGCCGGCCGGAGACGGCCCGGGTGCCCTCGGCGGTGCCGGAACGCCAGTCGGTGTACGTGGTCCAGGCACGGTAGTCGATCGGGCGGGGCAGCGCCCGGCCGGGCGCGTCGGCGGCGGCTGCCGGTGCGGCGACGGCCGCGGGGGCCGCCGTACCGGTCACCGCCGCGGCGACGGCGACGGCCAGGACGGTTCTGCGGGACGGCTGTTGGGCTTGGCTCATGGGCGCGACGACCCCCAGGTGTCCGAGTCGGGCAGGTCCGGTGCACGGTTGTGCGCCCACTATGGGGCAGGCCGGATCGCCCTGCCAGCACTTGCGCGCATGCCGCGGCACGAATATTGGTCTGGTCCGCCGAAAGGGTTCGCCGCGGCACGGGACGGCCCCGGCGCGGGAGGGGGGTGCGCCGGGGCCGTGCGGCCGGCCGGGTCAGACCAGGTCCATCGCGGCGACCTCGTCGGGGCGGCCGTAGCTGACCGGGCCCTGGAAGCGGCGGCGGGCGGTGGCGAACCACCACACCGTGGCCACCAGCAGGACGACGGCGAGGGCGACCGGCGCGTAGTTGAAGGAGTCGACGGTGATCGGCGACGCCTGCGGCAGCATGAACAGGACGCTGCTGAGCAGGATCCAGACGACCGCGAGCCAGCCGATCGGCCTGCCCCAGCGGCCCAGGTGCCAGGGCCCGGGCTGGAAGGCGTCCCCGAGCCGCAGCCGCAGGAAGATCGGCACGGCGTAGGCGAGGAAGAGCCCGACCACGTTGACGCTGACGATCGCGGTGAACGCCGTGTGCGACCACCAGCCCGGCACCACCAGGGCCAGCGAGCAGCCCACCGCGAACCACACGGCCTTCACGGGTGTACGGGTGCGCGGCGAGACCGAGTGCCACCAGCGGGAGCCGGGCATGGCACCGTCCCGTGAGAAGGCGAAGATCTGCCGGGTGTTGCTGGTGAGGTTGGCGAGCCCGCAGAAGAGCATGGCGCCGATGACGATGAGGACCATCACCTTGGCGACGCCGAGACCGAGTCCGTCGATGAGGATCTGGACGGGCGGCGCGGCGGAACCGGCCACCGTGTCGTAGTCACCAATGCTGTAGACCAGTGCAAGCATCAGAACCAGGCCGGTGATCGCGGAAAAGGCGATGGCGCGGGTGATCCCCTTGGGGGCGCTCACCGTCGCGCGGACCGTTTCCTCGGACATGTGGAAGCTGCCGTCGAACCCGGTGAAGGTCCAACTGGTGACCAGCAGGCCGAGCATGCCGCCGTAAAGCCCGTTCGTGAAGCCGGTGTTGTTCTCGAAATGCGTCACGAAGGACGCGGACTGGTGCTGATCGGGCATCACGATGAGTGCGCCCACGATCACGACGAGTCCGATGAGGAGCCACCACACGGAAATACGGTTGAGCAACGCGACGAGCTGGACGGTGTAGGTGTTCGCCAGTCCCTGGAGGACGATCACGAGGGCCGTGATCAGCACCGTCTGGTGCGCGGTCGGCCGGTACGAGGGCCACTGAAGCTGCACGAAGACCTGGATGAAGGTGGCGGCCGCATAGCCGGTGGCGGCGGTGCCGCCGATCTGCCCCACGAAGTTCAGCCAGCCCGTGAACCAGGACCAGGCACCCTTGTGCCGCTTGGCGAGTTTACCGGCCGAGAAGTACAGGGCGCCGCTCGTCGGAAAGGCGGACGCGACTTCCGCCATGGCCGCGCCGATGAGCAGCACCATGACGGAGACGCCGATCCAGCCGAACACGAGAATACGCGGTCCGCCCGCGTTCATACCGAATCCGAAGGACGAGAAAATACCCGAGAGGATATTGATGATGGTGAAAGAGATCGCGAAGTTGTCGAACGCCTGGAAGCGCCGGGTGAGTTTCCGCGGATAACCCATCGCGTGCAGGGTCGCGTCGTCGTCGAGCACGACGGAATCCGCCGCGCGCGTCCGCGCCCGGGGAGTCGACATCTGTTCCGGCACAGATCGGCCTTTCTCTCGATGGGGCAGGAGCACAAGGGGCAAGGGGGCAAGGGGGCGAGCCGGGTCAGGCGGGCGCCGGAACGGGCAGGCCGCAGGCGCGCCGGGCCCGGGAGAGCTGCTCGGCGGGGTCACCGAAGGCGCTCCAGGGCATGCGAGAGGCGTACGGTCCCATGGCCGTGAACACCGCCCGGGCCTCGAACTCGCACTGGGCCATCACCAGCGCGTGCGCGAGGTAGGCGAGGTCGAGCACCGGGGTGAAGCGGTAACCGGCCAGCGCGGGCAGCCAGTTCTGGTAGACCGCGAGCGCGGTGGAGCGCCACTGGGGCTCTTCCCAGATCCGGTCGGCGAGCAGCCGGGTGGGGTTGTAGCTCTCCACGAGGGCCACCAGGGGCAGCAGCCGGAGCGCGGAGTCGGCGGGCGCCCGCTGGCTGAGGAAGGCGGCCACGTCCCAGGCCGCGTTGACCGAGCCGCCGTGGCGCGTGAAGAAGAAGGACAGGAAGCGGTGGTGCGCCTCGCGGTGCCAGGGGTCGAGGGACAGGATGTGCGCGAACAGCCGCCAGGGGCCGGGCGGCGCCGTGAGCAGGCCCTGCGGGGCCGGGTCGCGCAGCCGGTGCAGCCGGGCCATGGAGAGCCTGGCGACCCAGGGGGTGGGATCCCGGGGGGCTTCGGCGGCGGCCCGGTCGCAGGCGGTCAGCGCGATGCGCTCCAGCCTCTCGGCACGGTCGTCCCGCGCGTCGGCGGCCCGCAGCGCGCGCTGCACCGCCACCCGGGCCCACATCAGCGCCGCCTCGGGCGTCGGCTCCTCGGCGAGCCAGCGCTCGACCAGGTCGGTGCCGGCCGCCTCGGAGGCGAGCACCAGCGAGCGGTGGGCCCGCAGGGCGAAGTCGGAACGTGTCTCGGCGAGGGCCTCGTGCGCGTATCGATAACGTCCGGCGCGCACATCGACGCATACGCTCGCCAGGACCCGGTCGTCGGCCGCCGGATGCCATACGTAGTGCCCTTCGAATAACTCCGCGGCCATGTTCCCCCTGCCGGTCCCCGTACGTCGCATCACGTTGCGCAGGAGGCACCTTACTCAGCGCCGGGCACACCCGGAACGCCGAATTCGACATATCGGTCAGGGGATTCGGGACGTTTATCGCTGCCATTGGCCGGCCGGCAGCCGATGGTTCAAGACGCGACTACACTGTTTCGCGGAAAACATCCCGCACCGCTCCACACCCCGGGAAACGCCATTCACGACCTCGCCGCCCGGCTGCGCGGGCTCCCCCCGTCCCTCGGACCGGTCCGGCTGATCGGCGTCGACGGACACGCCGGCTCCGGCAAGTCCACCTTCGCCGCGCGGCTGGCCCTCGCACTGGACGGGGCTCCGGTGCTCCACCTCGACGACATCGCCAGCCACGAGCGGCTCTTCGCCTGGACGGACCGGCTCACGGCCCAGGTGATCGAGCCCCTCGGCCGCGGCGAGAGCGCGTACTACACCCCGTACGACTGGCGGGCCCGCGCCTTCGGCGTCCCGCGCCCGCTGGCGCCCGCGCCCGTGGTCCTCGTCGAGGGCGTCGGCGCCGGCCGCCGGGCGCTGCGCCCACACCTGGCACGGCTGCTGTGGATGGAGCTGCCTCCGGCGGAGTCCTGGCGGCGCGGCCGGCTGCGGGACGGACCGGAGCAGCGGGAGTTCTGGGACGGCTGGGTCGCGGCGGAGCGCGCGCACTTCGCCGCCGACCCCTCACGCCCCCATGCGGATCTGCTGGTGCTGGGGAGTCCTCAGGGGTACGAGGTGCTGCCGGGACCCGGCGCGGCCCCCGCGGCGGAGCGGAAGGTGACCGAGTGTGAAGGTCCCCCCGCGATGTGGTGAAGCCGTGAAGAGTGCGGCCGGACAACTTCCGCGAGTGCCCCGGCGTTGCTTGACCCATGGGCCGTACAGGTCTTACGTTCTCCATGTGCGGCCCTTCGAAGGCCGCCCACCGACACGAAGCCCCCGGTTGTTCCCCCGTGACCGGGGGCTTCGTTCTGCCCGCGGCCCGCCCCCCGGCCGCCGCGCGCACCGATCCGCTCACCCTCGGTCACGAAACGGTGTGCGCCCCGTCTGCTCCCACCCCGCGGAACGCCTGGTGCGGCACCCTTCGGCGCGCGGTCACCACGCGGGTACGATGCCTTCGGTGCGACCTTCGCGTCTGTCTGGCGCATCGGCAACTCCGTTCCGCGGCCCAGCGGTTGGACCGCGGCGGCCGTCGGGCGACTGCCCGGTGGTGATCCACGGGGCCACGGTCTGTGGGGGGACGTGATGGACTTCGGCACGCGGGGCCCCGAGGCCCCGGCCGACCTTGCCTGGCTGCGGGGCGTGGACGCCTACACGATGGGCGCCTATCCACAGGCGGAGGAGGAGTTCCGCACCGCGGTGCGGATGGACCCGGGCATGGCCGACGCCTGGCTGGGGCTGCACGCTCTCCGGGTCGACACGACGACCGCGCTGCTGCGCATGTTCCGGCACCGCGAACGCTTCGGGGAACAGCGCACCCGGCACCGCCGGTCCCTGAACTCCTGGTACTGGCTGGGCTGGTGGGTGCAGCCGGTGCTGGAGAGCCCGCGCGATCTGCTGCTGGCGCACGCCTCCCACTGGCTGGACGGACGGCATGTGCCCGAGCTGGACCGGGCCCTGGCCGGGCTGCCCCCCGTCGACACCGACGCGCAGGTCCGCTTCCTGCACGCCTGCCGCGCCTATCTGGTCAAGGACTGGGAGCAGCTGATACGGCACACCGACCCGCTGCTGAGCGACGCCCTGCTCGGCATCGAGGCCGGTCTGTTCGGCGGCATGGCCCGGGTCCGGCTGGAGATGTACGGCCAGGCCGAACCGCTGCTGGCGGCGGCGCTGATGCGCTGCCGCAGCGAGCAGCCGCAGCGCAAGGAGCTGCGGTACTGGCTGGCGCGCGCCCACGAGGGCACCGGCCGCAGCGCCGCCGCACTCCCCCTGTACCGGGCGGTGCACCGGGCCGACCCCGCCTTCATGGACACCTCAGCCCGGCTCGCCGCGATCGCCGAGGGCGACGGGTACGACGACGCCTCCGACCTCGCCGCGATCACGCTGACCGGCGCGGGACTGGACACGGTGGACGGACCGGACGGCTTCGACCCGCTGTTCGGCGCGGAGGGCCGGGACCTGCGGCTGCCGGAGCCCGACCTGCCCACCGGACCGCTGCCGTCGGTGGCCGACCCCTCCGTACGGGTGAAGAGCGGGGTGTCCGGCCCGCCGGTCCCGGCCGGTCCGACCGACCCCGCGTTACTGGAGGAGGCACTCGCCGAACTGGAGCGCATGGTCGGGCTCGAACCGGTGAAGCGTCAGGTCAAAGCGTTGTCGGCACAGCTGAACATGGCCCGGCTGCGGGCCGGGCAGGGGCTGCCGGTACAGCCGCCGAAACGGCACTTCGTCTTCTCCGGCCCGTCCGGTACGGGCAAGACCACCGTCGCCCGCATCCTGGGCCGGGTCTTCTACGCGCTGGGTCTGCTCGGCGGCGACCACCTGGTGGAGGCCCAGCGGGCCGACCTGGTCGGCGAATACCTCGGGCAGACGGCCGTGAAGGCCAACGAGCTGATCGACTCCGCGATCGGCGGGGTGCTGTTCGTGGACGAGGCGTACTCGCTGTCCAACTCGGGCTACGGCAAGGGGGACGCGTACGGCGACGAGGCGCTCCAGGTGCTGCTGAAGCGGGCCGAGGACAACCGGGACCACCTGGTGGTGATCCTGGCCGGCTATCCGGAGGGCATGGACCGTCTGCTCGCCGCCAACCCCGGGCTCTCCTCCCGCTTCACCACACGGGTGGACTTCCCCTCCTACCGGCCGCAGGAGCTCACCGAGATCGGCAAGGTGCTGGCGGCCGAGAACGGGGACCTGTGGGACGAGGAGGCCCTGGAGGAGCTGCGGTCGATAGCCGGGCACGTGGTCGGCCAGGGGTGGATCGACGAGCTGGGCAACGGCCGCTTCCTGCGGACGCTGTACGAGAAGAGCTGCGCGTACCGGGACCTGAGGCTGTCCATCTGCCCGGGTGCCCTGTCCCGCCAGGACCTGGCGACGCTGCGGCTGCCCGATCTGATGCAGGCGTACGGAGAGGTGCTGTCGGGGCGGGGGCCGCAGGACCCGTCGGCCCCCTAGCCGCGCCTGTCCCAGGGGCGCGGGGGCCGTGTGACCAGCCCCCGCGCGCCCGCGTGTGACGACGGCCTACGTCGTCAGCACGCCCTCCGGCTCTCCGCTCACCCGGGGTTCGGTCAGCCGCACGCCGGCCGGCTCCCGGTGCGCCGGGTCCCTGACCTCCCCCACCAGCAGTTCCAGTACGTCCTCCAGGGCGACCAGGCCCAGCACCTTGCCGGAGGCGTCCGCCACCTGCGCCAGATGCGTGGCCGCCCGGCGCATCACCGTGAGGGCGTCGTCGAGCGGCAGCTCGGCGCGGAGGGTGGCCATCGGGCGCCACACGTGCTGCGGCACCGCCCGGGCCGAGTCCTCCAGGTCGAGCACGTCCTTGACGTGCACATAGCCCATGAAGGGGCCCTTCTCGGCCGCCGCGACCGGGAAGCGCGAGTAGCCCGTGCGGGCGGTCAGCTCCACGATCTGGCCCGGGGTGACCGCCGGGGTCACCGTGACCAGGGACTCACGGCGCAGCAGGACGTCCGTCACCGGGCGGGAGCCCAGCTCGAGGGCGTCCTCCAGGCGCTCCTGCTCCTCGGGGTCGAGGAAGCCCGCCTGGCCGGAGTCCTCCAGCAGGCGGTTGAGCTGCTCGGTGGTGACGACCGCCTCCACCTCGTCCCTGGGCTCGACCCGGAACAGCCGCAGGATGCCCCGGGCGCAGGTGCCGAGGGCGGCGGTGATCGGCTTGCAGAGACGGGCGAAGTAGACGAGACCCGGGCTGAGCCAGAGGGCCACCTTCTCGGGCGCGGCCATCGCGAGGTTCTTCGGCACCATCTCGCCGATGACCAGGTGGAAGAAGACCACGGCGGCCAGGGCTATGACGTAACCGAGGGGGTGGATCACGCCGTCGGGGAGGTGGATCCCCTCGAACAGCGGTTCCAGCAGGTGCGCCACCGTGGGCTCGGCGACCGCGCCGAGCGTCAGCGAGCAGACGGTGATGCCGAACTGGGCGGCGGCCATCATCTGGGGCAGGCGCTCCAGGCCGTACAGCACCTGGCGGGCGCGGGCCGTGCCGAGCGGCTCGATCTGGCTGCGGCGGACGGAGACGAGCGCGAACTCGGCGCCGACGAAGAAGCCGTTGGCGAGCACGAGCAGCGCGGCGAAGAGCAGTTGGAGGAGGCTCATCGGGCCGCCTCCATCACGTTGACCGCCGGGGCCGTCCTGACCACGCGGACCCGTTCGGCGCGGTAGTGGCCGACCTGACGGACGGCGAGCCGCCAGCCGGGCAGTTCGGCCCGGTCACCGGGGGCCGGGATCCGGCCGAGCAGGTCGGCGACCAGCCCGGCGACGGTCTCGTACGGCCCCTCGGGTACCTCCAGGCCTATGCGCTGGAGCATGTCGACCCGGCAGCTGCCGTCGACGTCCCAGGCCGCCCTGCCGTCCTCGGGCGGGGCGGGGGCCAGCTCGGGCACGTCCTGGCCGTCGTGCTCGTCACGGACCTCGCCGACCAGTTCCTCGACGATGTCCTCCAGGGTGACCACGCCGGCCGTGCCGCCGTACTCGTCGACCACGACGGCGATGGGCTGCTCGCTGCGCAGCCGGGCGAGAAGGGGCTGGACGGGCAGGGTCTCGGGGACGAGGAGCGCCTTGCGGGCGATGCGGCCGACCGGGGTGCGCAGGCGGTCGGCCGCCGGGACCGCGAGGGCGTCCTTGAGATGGGCCATGCCGACGACCTCGTCGATCTTCTCCCGGTAGACGGGGAAGCGGGACAGGCCGGTGGCGCGGGTGAGGTTGACGACGTCCTCGGCGGTGGCCGAGTCCTGGAGGGCGCTGACCCGCACGCGGGGGGTCATGACGTGCTGCGCGGTCAGCTCCCCCAGGGACAGGGTGCGCACGAACAGGTCGGCCGTGTCCTGCTCCAGGGCGCCGGCCTGCGCGGAGTGCCGGGCCAGGGAGACCAGTTCCCCGGGGGTGCGGGCGGAGGCCAGCTCCTCGGTGGGTTCGACACCGAGGGCGCGGACCAGCCGGTTGGCGACCGTGTTCAGCGCGGAGATCACCGGGCGGAACAGGAGGGCGAAGCGATGCTGGGGGCCGGCGACGAAGCGGGCGACCTGCAACGGCCGGGAGACGGCCCAGTTCTTGGGCACGAGTTCACCGATCACCATCTGGATCGCCGAGGCCAGCAGCATGCCGACGACCACGGCGACACCGGAGACGGCGCCCTGCGGGATGCCGATCGCGGCGAACGGGCCGTGCAGCAGCTCGGCCAGGGCCGGTTCGGCGAGCATGCCGACGACCAGGGAGGTGATGGTGATGCCGAGCTGGGTGCCGGAGAGCTGGAAGGACAGTTCCTTCAGCGACTCCACGACCGTACGGGCGCGTCTGTCACCGTCGGCGGCGGCCTTCTCGGCTTCCGGGCGTTCGACGGTCACGAGACCGAACTCGGCCGCCACGAAGAAGCCGTTGGCCAGAATCAGCAGGAACGCCGCTCCGAGGAGCAGCAGGGGGATGGTCACGCTGCCACCGCCTTCCCGCTGTGTCGGGTCGGGGCGGCGCAGGTACTACAGGACGATCCGTCCATCGCTGGAGGGAGTCACTCCTCGGGTAGCAGGAACCCCTGGGTGCCGGGCGGCGCGCAGGGGCGGAGGCGCGGCGGAAAAGCCTCCGTCACCAGATTAATCAAGATATGGGCGGGTGCGGCAGGGCCGGCACCCCGGATCGGTCCCTGATCCCGCCCCGAGTCAGCCCTGATTCTCCGCCGCCCGGGCCGTGGCGCGGGCCTCGACCAGGGCACGGAGGGCCCGCGCGTCGGCGATGGCCCGCTGCCGGGCGATACCCGGCTGGATGCCGAGCGCGGGCAGGCTGGTGCCGTCGCTGAGGTCGAGGAACACCCAAGGGTCACCCGGTCGGAGGTTCACCCGGAGGATCTCCGCCCAGGCCAGGCGCCGCTTGCTCGCGATGTTGACGACGGTGACGCCGGACTCGTCGGCGACGACCCTGATCCGGGCGAGCTGGGCCGTGGCCCAGAAGACCAGCGCTCCGGTGATGACGAAACTGAGCCGCGAGCCCGGGCCGAGGTGGTCCAGGAGCATCGCGATCCCGGAGAGCACCAGGAAGATGACGACACCGGCGGTGAGCAGGATGGCCCGGGTGTGACCCGGACGGAAGGTGACGGGGAGGGCGGGGAGGTCGGACATCTCGGTGCGTGTACCCCTACAGGCGGCAGGCGTGAATGGCCGTGGTCAGGATAGCGCGGGCACCGATGCCGTAGAGGTCGTCCATGATCCGCTGCGCCTCCTTGGCGGGGACCATGGCGCGCACGGCGACCCAGCCCTCGTTGTGCAGCGGGGAGACGGTCGGGGACTCCAGGCCGGGGGTGAGCGCCACGGCCTTCTCCAGCTGCTCGACCCGGCAGTCGTAGTCCATCATCACGTAGGTCCGCGCGACCAGGACGCCCTGGAGGCGGCGCAGGAACTGCTGCGCCTTCGGTTCCTCGCTGTCGGCACCGGTGCGGCGCACGACGATCGCCTCCGACCGCATGATCGGCTCGCCGAAGACCTCCAGGCCGGCGTTGCGCAGGCTGGTGCCGGTCTCGACGACGTCGGCGATGACCTCGGCGACGCCCAGCTCGACGGCGGTCTCGACGGCGCCGTCCAGGTGGACGACGGAGGCGTCGATGCCGCTGTCGGTGAGGTGCCGGGCGACGATGCCCTCGTAGGAGGTGGCCACCGTGCGGCCCTTGAGGTCCTCGATACCGGCCGCGGTGCCGGGCTTGGCGGCGAAGCGGAAGGTGGAGCGGGCGAAGCCCAGGGGGAGGATCTCCTCGGCGTCGGCGCCGGAGTCGACCAGCAGGTCGCGGCCGGTGATGCCGATGTCGAGGCGGCCGGAGGAGACGTAGATCGCGATGTCGCGGGGGCGGAGGTAGAAGAACTCGACCTCGTTGACCGGGTCGACGATGCGCAGTTCCTTGGACTCGCGGCGCTGCTGGTAGCCGGCCTCATGCAGCATCTCCGCCGCAGGGCCGGACAGGGAACCCTTGTTGGGGACGGCGATGCGCAGCATGGGGTCGGCTTCCTTTGCTCGTTCTCTACGGGTGCGGTGCGGTACGGCTCAGAGGTGGGCGTAGACGTCGTCCAGGGAGATCCCCCGGGCGACCATCATCACCTGGACGTGGTACAGCAGCTGCGAGATCTCCTCGGCGGCCGCCTCCTTGCCCTCGTACTCGGCGGCCATCCAGACCTCGGCGGCCTCCTCGACGACCTTCTTGCCGATGGCATGGACGCCCTTGCCGACCAGCTCGGCGGTGCGGGAGGAGGCGGGATCGCCGTGGGCGGCCTTGTGCTGCAACTCGGTGAAGAGCTGCTCGAACGTCTTCTTGGACATGGTGGCCCCCACCCTACGTGGTCCCCGTGGTGCCTCAGTGCCAGGGTTCGGATACCGAGCGGAGTGTGGCCGCCGTCGCCACCGCGGCCGTCACCGCCTCGTGCCCCTTGTCCTCGGTCGAGCCCTCGATGCCGGCCCGGTCCAGGGCCTGCTCCTCGGTGTCGCAGGTGAGCACGCCGAAGCCGACGGGGACGCCGGTCTCGACGGAGACCTGGGTGAGGCCCTGGGCGACGCCCTGGCACACGTAGTCGAAGTGCGGGGTGCCGCCCCGGATGACGACGCCGAGGGCGACCACGGCGTCGTAGCCGCGGCCCGCGAGGACCTTGGCGGCCACCGGCAGTTCGAAGCTGCCGGGGACCCGGATGAGGGTCGGCTCGTCGATGCCCAGGTCGTGCAGGGCGCGCAGCGCGCCGTTCACCAGACCGTCCATCACCTTCTCGTGCCACTGTGCCGCGATGACGGCGACCCGCAGGTCGCTCACGTTGCGTACGGACAGTTCCGGTGCGCCCTTGCCGCTCACGTCTCTCCTCGGTGCTTTCTTTCTTGCTTACTGGTTGCCGCAGGTGGCCGCGGGGGCGGCCACGGCGGGCGTGTCGAGCCAGGGCAGGTCGTGCCCCATCCGGTCCCGCTTGGTGCGCAGGTAATGGAGGTTGTGCTCGCCGGCCTGGACGGGCATCGGCTCGCGTCCGGTGACCCGCAGGCCGTGGCGCAGCAGCGCCTCGGTCTTGTCGGGATTGTTGGTCATCAGGCGGACGCTGCGTACGCCGAGGTCGGCGAGGATCTGTGCGCCGGCGCCGTAGTCGCGGGCATCGGCGGGCAGGCCGAGTTCCAGGTTGGCGTCGAGGGTGTCGTGGCCCTGTTCCTGGAGCGCGTAGGCGCGCAGTTTGGACAGCAGGCCGATGCCGCGCCCCTCGTGTCCGCGCAGGTAGACGACGATGCCCCGGCTCTCGTCCTGGATGCGGCGCAGGGCGGTGTCCAGCTGGGGGCCGCAGTCGCAGCGCAGGGAGCCGAAGACGTCGCCGGTGAGGCATTCGGAGTGGACACGGACCAGGACGTCCTCGCCGTCGCCCGGGTCGCCGTGGACCAAGGCGACGTGCTCGACGCCGTCGACGGTGGACCGGTAGCCGTAGGCGGTGAAGGTGCCGTGCCGGGTGGGCAGGAGGGTCTGGGCCTCGCGGCGGACGGTGGGCTCGCTGCCGCGCCGGTAGGCGATCAGGTCCGCGATGGAGATGATCGTCAGGCCGTGCTTGCGGGCGAAGGGGATCAGCTCGGGCAGCCGGAGCATGCGGCCGTCCTCGCCGGCGATCTCCACGATGGCGCCGGCGGGGCGCAGCCCGGCGAGCCGGGCGAGGTCGACGGCGGCCTCGGTGTGCCCGTCGCGGACCAGGACACCGCCGGGCCTCGCGCGCAGCGGGAAGACGTGGCCGGGGCGGACGAAGTCGGTGGGCTGCGCCGTCCCGCCGGCGAGGAGCTGGAGGGTGGTGGCGCGATCGGCGGCCGAGATGCCGGTGCTCACACCGTGAGCGGCGGAGGCGTCCACGGAGACTGTGAACGCGGTTTTCATCGACTCGGTGTTGTCCTCGACCATCTGCGGCAGCCGCAGCCGGTCCAGTTCCTCGCCCTCCATGGGCGCGCAGATCAGGCCCCGGCACTCGCTCATCATGAACGCGACGATCTCGGGGGTGGCCTTCTCGGCGGCGATGACGAGGTCGCCCTCGTTCTCCCGGTCCTCGTCGTCCACGACGACCACCGGGCGGCCGGCGGCGATGTCGGCGACGGCCTGCTCGACCGGGTCGAGCGCGAAGTCCTCGATCGGGTCGGTGCCGTACAGCGGTGGTGCGGAGGTCATGCCGGCGCTCCTTCCAGGACGGGCTGCGCGGCCCTGCGGGAGCGCAGCCACCAGTCGCGCATGCCCCACAGGACGAGCGCGCCGTAGATGACGTAGACGAAGCCGGAGAAGGCGTAGCCGTTGGCGAAGTTGAGGGGCACGCCGACGAGGTCGACGAGCAGCCAGGCGAACCAGAACTCGACCATGCCCTTGGCCTGGGCGTACATGGCGACGACGGTGCCGACGAAGATGTAGGCGTCGGGCCACGGGTCCCAGGACAGGTCGGGGTAGGCCTTGAAGAGCAGGGCGACCGCGACCGTGCCGGCGGCGGCGGTTGCGAGCATCGCCGCGCGCTCGCGCCAGGTGGCGAAGCGGGGTGCGATGTGGCCGTCCCCCGACCGGTCCTTGCTGCGCTGCCACTGCCACCAGCCGTACAGCGCGACGGCCATGACGACGACCTGCTTGCCGGCGCTGCCGGTCAGGTGGCCGTAGAAGGCGGCGAAGAGGACGAGGCCGGACAGGAACTGCACGGGCCAGGTCCACAGGGAGCGGCGCCAGCCGAGGGCGAGGGTGATCAGGCCGAGGATGTTGCCGGCCATGTCCGACCAGATGATGTGCTGGCCGAAGAGGGTGAACGCCTCGGAGTTCATCCAGTTCACTTGCCGGCCCCCTGTCCGGCCGCGAGCAGCCGCTCCACGTACTTGGCGATGACGTCCACCTCGAGGTTGACCGGGTCGCCCGGCTGCTTCACGCCGAGCGTGGTCAGGGCGAGGGTGGTCGGGATGAGGCTCACGGTGAAGTGGTCGGGGCCGGCGTCCACGACCGTGAGGCTGATGCCGTCGACGGTGATGGAGCCCTTCTCCACGACGTACCGGGAGAGGTCCGCGGGAAGGGAGATCTTCACGATCTCCCAGTTCTCGGAGGGCTCGCGCGCCAGGATCTCGCCGGTGCCGTCCACGTGGCCCTGCACGATGTGTCCGCCGAGGCGGGCGCCGACGGCGGTGGGGCGTTCGAGGTTGACGCGGGAGCCGGCGGTGAGCGCGCCGAGGCTGGAGCGGTTCAGGGTTTCGGCCATGACGTCGGCGGTGAACTCGTCGCCCTCGTGCTCGACGACCGTGAGACAGACTCCGTTCACGGCGATGGAGTCGCCGTGCTGCGCGCCCTCGGTCACGACGGGGCCGCGGAGCCGGAAGCGGGACGCGTCGCCGAGGTTCTCGACGGCGGTGATCTCACCCAGCTCTTCGACGATTCCGGTGAACACTTCCCGGGTCCTCCTGCCTCTTCGGGCACGGACTCCGGGGCCTGTCGACGAACGACAGAATCAACGGGTGAGCACACCGGGGGCGTCGCCGACGGGGACGCGTCCGCGGACGGACGTGCCCGGTACGGCGGCGCGCACACGGAAAGCGTGCCCGCCCGCCGCGCACTGCCTCCCATCCGGACTTTAACCGTCGGTCCAGGAATTTCACCTGGTCAACCGGCCGCTGGAAGCGACCGGGTCGCGGACTGTAACCGCCGGTTCGGACTTTCACCGACCCCGGAGTGCGCTGCTTCTGGTACAGGGCCAGTGTGCCACGGCCGGCGGGCGCCCCGACCGGCGCATGATGTGGGCTCGCTCACACTGTGTACAGCACGTTTCGCGCCGCGTAGGGACGCCGTCCAACCAGCCGCTTCCCGCCGGGCATCGAGGTTGGTCCGGACCATTGACCGAGCTGGTCTAGTCCTCTTATGGTGCGGGCGGGCCCGGCGGCGGTGACGACGGCCCTTGCCCGCCGCCGGGCCGCCCAGGAACGCATGTCACGTTTCCGGGGGGCTGTTCCGTCCACCTGACGAAGGGTGCTCCGACCGGAGCGCCCCGGCGTCGGAGGGACGGGAACAGCATGACCACGATCCTGGTGACCGGTGGAACCGGAACGCTCGGCCGGCTGGTCACGGAGCGGCTGCGGGCGGACGGGCACGAGGTACGGGTGCTCAGCCGGCACACCGAGCCGTACGCCGTCGACCTGCGCGCGGGCGGTGCCGGGCTGGACGCGGCCCTGGCGGGCGTACGGACGGTCGTGCACTGCGCCAGTTCTCCCCGGGGCGGTGACGAGCAGGCCGCCCGGAACCTGATCACGGCGGCCCGGCGGGCCGGGGTGGACCATCTCGCGTACATCTCCATCGTCGGCGTCGACCGGGTGCCGTTCGGCTACTACCGGAGCAAGCTCGCGGTCGAGCGGCAGATCGAGGAGTCGGGGCTCGGCTGGACCGTGCTGCGCGCGACACAGTTCCACGACCTGCTGGTCACGCTCTTCCAGGGCCTCGCCAAGCCGCCGGTGCTGGTGGTCCCGGCGGGCGTGCCCGACCAGCCGGTGGAGGTCGCCGAGGTGGCCGGCCGGCTGGCCGCGCTCGCGCTCGGCGCGCCGGCCGGACGGGTACCGGACCTGGGTGGCCCCGAGGTCCGCACGCTGGAGTCCCTCGCCCGCGCCTACCTGCGGGCCACCGGCCGGCGCCGCGCCGTGGCACGCGTACCGCTCTTCGGGAAGACGTACGGCGCCTTCCGCGCGGGCGGCCACCTCGCCCCGGACCGGGCGGAGGGCAAGGTCACCTTCGAGGAGTACCTGGCCCGGCGGTTCGGAAAGGGCCAGGACTGAGGGGCGGCGGGGGCGAGAGGCGGAGGAGGCTGAGGCGGCGGGGCGTCCGCGCGTCCGGCGGGCCCCCGCGAAGGCGTCGGTCACGGGGTCGGACGCGCGGGCGGTGCGAAGAGTTCGTCCTGCGCCCGGTCCCGGGCGGTGAGCAGCGCGCCCCGCAGCACGGCCGCGCCGCCCAGGCCGCTCGCCCGTACCTCGGTGCGCAGGGGCGACATGGCCCGCAGCCGCTCCTCCACCAGCCCGGCGAGCACCGCTCCCCCGGCCCGGCCGACCTCCCCGCCGAGCACCACGCACCCGGGGTCCAGCACGGCCACGACGGAGGCGGCACCGACGGCGACCCGGTCGGCCAGGACACGGAGGAAGCGCTGCGAAGGGCTCCCGCCGGTATCGGCGGCGAGCCACCGAGCGGCCGTCCCGGCACCGGCCACCGCGCCCGCGCCCGTGCCCGCACTCCCGCCCGGATGACCGACCGCTGCGGGCTCCACCGGCGCACCCTCCGGCAAGCCCGCGCCCGCCCCCGAAGAAGCCGCCGGCCCAGCCGGTCCCCGCTCCCCCGCAGCGCGGAAGGCCGTCAGCCCGCCTGCTCCCTCCGGCGTCCTCGCCACCGCGGCGCCCGCCACAGCCGCCGCCCCCGCTTCGCCCGTCACCGGGTCCGGCGCGCCGCCCGCCGGCGCCGCGCCCTCCGACGTCACCTCCGCCACCGCCCTGCGAACGACCGCCGCGGCCTCCGCCCCGTCCCTCGCCGCCGGTGCCGGCAACCCGCACCGAGCCGCCAGGGACGTGAGGGCCGCCGCCCCCGCCAGGGCGTGGAAGCCGCCGCCGCAGTCCCGGGCCGAGGGCAGGGAGTCCGTGCCCGGGACCGGCAGGAAGCCGATCTCTCCGGTGCCGCCGGAGGCGCCGCGGCGCAGGGTGCCGTCCAGGACGACCGCGGCGCCGACGCCGTGGCCGAGCCAGAGCAGGACGAAGGTGTCCCGGTCGCGGGCGGCGCCCTCGCGCTGTTCGGCCAGGGCGGCGAGGTTGGTCTCGTTCTCGACGGTGACGCGGGCGCCGGGCAGCCGTTCCTGGAGTGCGGTGGCGAGGCTGCGGTGCCAGGCGGGCAGGCCGGCGGAGTCGCGGAGGTCGCCGGTGACCGGGTCGATGAGGCCGGGAGCGCCGATGCCGACGGTGTGCAGGCGGTCCGCCCCCGCCTCCCGGGCGGTCCGCTCCACCGCGGCCACCGCCTGCTCCACGGCGGTCCCGGTGCCGGCGTCGCCGCCGATCGGCACGGACCCCTCGGCGAGCACCCGCCCGAGGAGGTCGGAGACCAGGACGACGACGCCTGCGGTGCGGACGTCGAGGGCGGCGAGGTGGGCGCGGTCGGCGACGATGCCGTAGAGCCGGGCGTTGGGGCCGCGGCGCTGTTCCCCGGACTCGCCGACCACCGTGATCAGTCCGGCGGCGGTGAGCCGGTCGACGAGGTCGGCGATCGTCGGCCGGGACAGGCCGGTCAGCTGCTTCAGCCGTCCCGCGGTGAGCGGGCCCTCCTGCTGCAACAGCCGCAGGGCCATCCGGTCGTTGATGGCCCGGGCGGTGCTGGGTGTTGCGGGCATGACGGGAATCCTCCCAGATGGACGTGGACCGGCCGCGGACGCCGGAGGCGAAGGCCCGCTATCTATCAGGCAGGGTCCCTGATAGTTTACGGCGCGTGCGGCCCCAGCGGGGCGGGAACTCCCGGGGAGGGGTGCAGAGATGAGCGACGTGGGCCACGCGCGGGACGGGGTCGGGCGCGCCCGGTACGCCGTGGCGGCCGTCTTCGCCGTGCATGGTGCCGTGACCGGTTCGTTCGCGACGCGCGTGCCGTGGATCCAGGACCACACCTCGATCGGCGCCGGTCAGCTGGGTTTCGCGCTGGCCTTCACCGCGTTCGGCGCGTCCTGTGCGATGCCGTTGGCGGGCCGGATCAGCCACCGCTTCGGCAGTCGCGCGGCCCTGCGCGGGCTGCTGGCGCTGTGGACGCTGTCCCTGGTGCTGCCGTCCTTCGCGCCGAACCTGGTCGCCCTGTGCCTGGCGATGTTCACCTACGGGGCGGCCGCGGGCATGGCCGACGTGGCCATGAACGCGCTCGGCGTCGAGGTCGAGCGGCTGCTCGGGAAGTCGATCATGTCGGGACTGCACGGCATGTGGAGCGCGGGCGCCCTGGTCGGCTCCGCGGCCGGCACCCTCGCCGCACATCTCGGCTCGGACGCGCGCCTGCACTTCGTGCTGGCGTCGGCCGCGCTGACCGCGTTCGGCCTGCTGGCCTGCTCCTGGGTGCTGGACCTCCGCCCCGGGGAGGACGAGGAACCACCGCCGCGGTTCGCCCTGCCGCCCCGCTCGGCCCTGCTGATCGGCGCGGTCGGCTTCTGCGCGGTGTTCGCGGAGGGCGCGAGCCTGGACTGGTCGGCGGTGTTCCTGCGGGACCGGCTGGGCAGTTCGGCCGGTCTGGCGGCTGCCTCGACGACCGCGTTCATGCTGACCATGGCGGTGGCCCGGGTGGCCGGGGACGCGGTGGTGAACCGGTTCGGGGCGGTGCGGACGGTCCGCGCCGGTGGGGTGCTGGCCGTGCTGGGCGGACTGCTCGTCGTCCTCGCCGGGCATCCCGCGGTGGCGATGGGCGGGTTCGCGCTGATGGGGCTCGGCATCGCGGTGGTCGTGCCGCTGTGCTTCGCGGCCGCCGGGCACGCCGGGCCGAACCCCAGCCAGGCCATCGCGGGCGTGGCGACCATCACCTACACCTCGGGGCTGGTCGCGCCGGGTCTGATCGGCGGGGTGGCCCAGGCGACCAGCCTGGTGGTGTCGTTCTGCGTGGTGACGGTCCTGGCGTCCGGGCTCGCCGTGTTCGCGGGCGTGCTGCGCACCGCCGAGCGCGGGGGCCGTACGGAGGTCAGTCCGCGGGCCGCAGCAGTGCCCGGCCCGCGGCCCTGAACGTCTCGCTCCAGGGCGCCGGGCGCATCGTCGCGGCGTCCAGCCGAACCAGCACCCGGGTGCCGTGGGCGTAGGTCTCGGTGCCGTCCGCCGAGCAGAACCGGAAGCCGTAGGTGAGGCCGGTGGTGCCGAGCCGTTCCAGCCACAGGTGGACGGCGTACGGGCCGGGGCGGGTCGCCGGGGCCTCGTAGGTGATCCGCAGTTCCTTGACCGCGTTGCAGGCGTCCCCGGCCGCCGTCCAGTCACCGTCGAAGCGGATGCCGTGCTCGTTCCACAGCTCGGTCCAGGCCCGCTCGACCATCAGCGGGTAGCGGGCGTTGTGCAGCAGCCCGAGCGCGTCGAGGTCGTCGAAGTGGACGGTGACGGGGACCAGCCGGCCGTGGGAGACGGCGGGGGCGGTCGGGGCCGGTGCGGTCACGGGTGGGACTCCTGGACGTCGCTGACGGGGACGGTGACGGCCCCGGGCGCTCCGGGACCTCTTTCCATACTAAGCGACCGCTCAGCAACCCCGGCGGGGAACCCCCTGGTCAGCAGGCCGGCCGCCGGCGGCCCGCCGCTCCACGTGCGGGGCCGTGCGCACGTGCAGCCGTCCGCTCCCCCGACAATGGTGCGGACCCTCCTGACGTACTTGAGAAAGCGGAACCCCACCATGGACCTCGGCGTGCGCTGGAAACTGCACGGTGACGGGCGCACGCCCGCGCCCGGAGCGGTGGTACGCCCCGACGAACGGCTCTCCTGGCCCCGGACCGTGGGCCTGGGCGCCCAGCACGTGGTCGCGATGTTCGGCGCCTCCTTCGTGGCGCCCGTGCTGATGGGCCTGGACCCGAACCTCGCGATCATGATGTCGGGCGTGGCGACGGTGATCTTCCTGCTCGCCACCCGCGGCCGGGTGCCGAGCTACCTGGGCTG
The DNA here is from genome assembly GCF_040613095.1 of Streptomyces sp. NPDC006309. Classification (NCBI taxonomy): domain Bacteria; kingdom Bacillati; phylum Actinomycetota; class Actinomycetes; order Kitasatosporales; family Streptomycetaceae; genus Streptomyces; species Streptomyces sp. NPDC006309. The sequence continues at coordinate 68,307 of NZ_JBEXRO010000026.1, forward strand.
CTCCCTGTCGTTCGTGGGGGTGGCCGCGGTCATCCGCGCCCAGGGCGGGACGAGCGCGACGGTGACCGGTGCCGTCCTCGTCGTCGGTGCCGTGCTGTTCCTGGTGGGGCTCGCCGTGCAGCGCTTCGGCGCACGGATCATCCACGCGGCCATGCCCCCGATCGTCACCGGCGCCGTCGTGATGCTGATCGGCTTCAACCTCGCCCCGGTGACCGCCTCCACCTACTGGCCGCAGGACCAGTGGACGGCCCTGCTGGTGATGCTGTTCACCGGGCTCGCGGTGGTCTGCCTGCGCGGTTTCTGGTCCCGGATCGCGATCTTCCTGGGTCTGGTCTTCGGGTACGGCATCTCCTGGGCGTTCGACCGGGTCTTCGGCAGGATCCACTCGGTGGACGCGAGCGGCAAGCTCACCGACCACTGGCGGCTCGACCTCTCCGGCGTCCACCGGGCCGACTGGATCGGCCTGCCCTCCTTCCACGGGCCGTCCTTCCAGTGGTCGGCGGTCCTGGTCGCGCTGCCCGTCGTCATCGCCCTGGTCGCGGAGAACGCGGGGCACGTCAAGGCGGTCGGCGAGATGACCGGCGACCCGCTGGACGACCAGCTCGGCACGGCGATCTCGGCGGACGGCGTCGCCTCCGTCCTGTCGACCGCGGTGGGCGGCCCGCCCAACACCACGTACTCCGAGAACATCGGCGTGATGGCCGCGACGCGCGTCTACTCCACCGCCGCCTACTGGGCCGCCGCCGGTTTCGCCCTGCTCTTCGGCGTCTGCCCCAAGTTCGGCGCGGTCGTCGCCGCCGTCCCGGGCGGCGTCCTCGGCGGCATCACCGTCATCCTGTACGGCATGATCGGCCTGCTCGGCGCCCAGATCTGGAGCAACGCCGAGGTGGACCTGCGCAACCCGCTGAACCTGGTGCCGGCCGCCGCGGGCATCATCATCGGCGTCGGCAACGTCACCATGAAGTTCACCGGCACCTTCAGCCTCAGCGGCATCGCGCTCGGCACCCTGGTCGTCATCACCGGCTACCACGCCCTGCGCGCCCTCGCCCCGGCCCACCTGAAGAAGCAGGAGCCGCTGCTGGACGAGGGCACGTCCTCCTACGACGCGGAGCGCGGAAACTCCGGGCCGTAAGCCGTGAGCGGCCTGGGCCCAGCCCCGCCGGCGTTCCCCCGTTCCGGCGAAGCACCGGGCCGGTCGGTGCTCCGGCCGGCCCGGTGCTGCGACCCTTCCACCATGGCGCAGCCGGAGCACCTCACCACCCCCGTCGACGACGTCGTCTCACGGATGCGCGCGCTCGGCGCGGTCCTGCCGGAGCGGGACGGTGTCGGCGTGTTCAACCGGGTCTACCTCGCGGTCACCGAGGAGGTCGGCCGGCGCCTGCACGCCGGGGAGTTCGCGGATCCGCGCGCGGCCGCAACGCTGGACGTGCGGTTCGCCGAGCGCTATCTGGCGGCGGTGGACACCGCCGCCGACGACCGCCGTCCGCCCGCCTGCTGGCGCCCGCTGTTCCAGCTCCGCCACCATCCGGGGGTACGGCCGCTCCAGTTCGCGCTGGCGGGCATCAACGCGCACATCGGGCACGACCTGGCGCTGGCCGTGGTGGACACGTGCCGCGCGCTCGACTGCGAACCCCTCGATCTGGAGGACGAGTTCGACCGGGTGGGCGATCTCCTGGTGTCGCTGGAGGAGCGCATCCGCGAGGACCTGATGCCGGGCCCCGACCTGCTCCAGATCGCCGACCCGCTCACCCACCTGCTGGGCTCCTGGAGCCTGGAGCGGGCCCGGGACGCCACCTGGACGACGGCCCGGGCCCTGTGGGCGCTGCGGCACTGCGCAGATGTCGCCGAGGAGTTCGCCGAACGGCTGGACGCGGCGGTGGGCTTCGCCGGACGGATGCTGCTGACGCCGCTGACGGACTGACCCGTCCGGCCGCGGCCGTACGCCGGCCGGCCGGCACCTGGTCGCAGAGGAGGGGTGACACGGCGGTCCGGCTCGGTCCCGGTGCGTGCGCGACGTGGCGCGCGCCGCGGAACGGACCGGCTGGGACAAGCCGTGGACGCCGGACTCCAGGCGCGCGCAAGGCAGCTGGAGGGCGTCGCCGCCGAGGTGTTCGAGAAGGCGCGGGCGGCCGGAGTCCGAGGCCGGCCGCCCGCGCCTCGGCCGATGATCCCGGTCAGTCCTCGGGAAGCTCCACGGGCGCGATCTCGTCGTAGACGTCACCCGGGCCCGGGTTGGTGGCGTCGGTGGTGCCGCCGAAGTGGCGCATGACGCCCCAGACAGCGTTCAGCGCGGTCTGGACGGCGCCCTCGGCCCAGCCGGCCGTCCAGGAGATGTCGTCGCCGGCGAGGAAGATGCCCCGCTTGTCCTCGGGCAGGCGGTCCTGCATGAAGTGGGTGAACAGGCGCCGCTGGTAGCGGTAGTGGCCCGGCAGGTTGGCCTTGAACGCGCCCATGAAGTAGGGCTCGTTCTCCCAGGAGACGGTCACCGGGTTGCCGATGATGTGCTTCCTGATGTCGACCTTGGGGTAGATCTCGCCGAGCGACTTCAGCATGACCTCCATCCGCTCGTTCGCGGACAGCGGCAGCCACTTCAGGCTGTCGTCGCACCAGGTGTAGGACAGGCAGATCACGGCGGGCTTGTCCGGGCCGTCGTCCAGCAGGTAGGTGCCGCGGGTCATGCGGTCGGTGAGCGTCATCGACATGACGTCGCGGCCGGTCTGCTCGTCCTTGTCCAGCCAGAACGGCCGGTCCACCGGGACGAAGAGCTTCGAGGACTCCATGTAGTGGGTGCGCTCGATCGCGGTCCAGTGGTCGATCGGGAAGAGCGAGTCGTCACAGGCGATCTTGGACAGCAGCATCCAGGACTGGGCGGTGAAGATGGCCGCCTGGTAGGTGCGGATGTCGCCGTTCGCGTCCGTCACGGTGATCTGGTTGCCCGCGGTGCGGTGCAGCCGGGTCACGGCCGGGCGCGGTTCGCCGTCCACGTGCAGGGACTTCAGCGAGGTGCCGTACGGCCAGTGGACGATCTTCTCCGGCTCGCGCTCCCACAGGCGCAGCGGCAGCTGCTGGGAGCCGCCGACGATGCCGCGGTGGTGGTCGTCGGCCTCGGTGTAGACGACGCGCAGGATCTCCAGGATGGAGTTCGGGAAGTCGGTGTCCCAGCCACCGGTGCCGAAGCCGACCTGGCCGAAGATCTCCCGGTGCCGGAAGGACTTGAAGGCCTCGGAGTCGCACAGGAAGCCGTAGAAGGTCTGGTTGTCGAGCTTCTCGACCAGCTTCGCCCAGATCTCGCGGATGCGCGGCACGTCCCGCTCGCGCATGGCACGGTTCATGTCGGAGAAGTCGGCGCCCTCCTCCAGGCACTTGCCCCAGGCCGCGGCGACGTCCCGGTACACCTGCGGCAGGTCGGCGATCGTCTCGGCGTAGTGCGACTCGCCCTTGAGGTCGACCACGGTCGAGGGGGTCGCCTCGGCCAGCGGGTTGGGGAAGGGGCGGGTCTGAAGACCGACCAGGTCGATGTAGTGCTGGAGCGCGGTGGAGGACGGCGGGAAGCGCATGGCGCCCATCTCCGCGGTCAGCGAGTCGTCGCAGCCCTCGAAACCGACCGTGCGGAGCCGGCCGCCGATCTGGTCGGCCTCGTAGACGACGGGCTTGAGGCCCATCTTCATCAGCTCGTAGGCGGCGACGATGCCGGACAGGCCGCCGCCGATGACCGCGACCTCGGTGCCGTGCTCGGTGGCCGGTATCTGGCCGAGGCCCGCCGGGTGGGTCAGGAAGTCGTCGTAGGCGTAGGGGAAGTCCGGGCCGAACATGGTGATCGGCGGCTGCTGCTCGTCGGTGTGCTCGACGGCGTTGGGCACCGTGGACGTCATGGGGGTACGGACTCCTTGCGCGTGGTGGAACAGGGGGGAGGCTGGTGCGGCGGCCGACGGCTCAGACGAGGGACCCGTACAGACCGGGGCGGCGGTCCTGCAGGTAGGGGTTGGCCTCGCGGGAGGCGGCCAGGAAGGCGGGGTCGGCGTCGGCGACCACCAGCTGCTCGGCACGGCCGGCGCGGGCGCGGGCCACACCGTCGGGTCCGGCGAGTACGGACAGTCCGACGAACTCGAACTCCCCTTCCGGGCCGACCCGGTTGACGTAGGCGACGTACATCTGGTTCTCGAAGGCGCGCACCGGGATCATCGACTCGGCGACGAACTGGTACGGGTGCATCTGCGCGGTCGGGACGAGGAGGAGGTCGGTGCCGGCCAGGGCGTGGGCGCGGACGTTCTCCGGGAACTCGACGTCGTAGCAGATCAGCAGGCCGACGGTCAGGCCGTTCAGCTCGGCCTGGACGACGTGCCGCTCGCCCGGTGTGAAGTGGTCGCGTTCGAAGCAGCCGAACAGGTGGGTCTTGCGGTAGTTCGCGAGCCGGGTGCCGTCGGCCGAGATCAGCTGCGCCGAGTTGTACACGGTTTCGCCGTCGCGCTCCGGGTAGCCGTAGGCGAGGGCCAGGCCGTGCCGCGTGGCGATCTCCGCGACCGCGTCGGCGGAGTCGCCGTCGGCGGGCTCGGCGAGGCGGGCGATGTCGTCGCCGATCGCGTACCCGGTGAGGAACATCTCCGGCGCGGCCAGCAGCCCCGCGCCCGCGGCGGCGGCCCGGCCCGCGGCCTCGTCGAGGACCTTGAGGTTCTCGGCGATCGAACCGGGGCGGCCGGAGCCTTGGAGCAGGGCGGTGCGCATGCGTGATCCTCACCGGTACGGGGGGTTTGGGGGCCGAATTAGACGGTACGGTCGGCGCACTCGGCCGGACAAGCAGGAGCCGTTGCGCGCCGGTGCGCGGTTCGTTGCGTCGAGCGCGGGCCGGGCGGCGATTCGTTGCGCGCCCCGGCGGGAGAGCCCTCCGTTCCGGGGGCGGACCTGCGAGAAGGACCTCGCGGCGGCCTGCGGGAAGGACCTGGTGAGGCAGGCCGCGGAAAGACGGGTGGGGCGCCGCCGGGGCCTCCATGGGGCGGGGCGTCGTATGCGCCGGCTGCCGGCCGGGGCCGGACCGGCAGCCTGACCGGCCCGGGTCGCGCGTGAGGGGCGCGGACCCGGGCCGGTTGTGCCGGTCGGTGGTGAGGGGCGCGGGCGCCCGCACGGCCACGGGCGCCGGCACGGCCACGGGCGCCCGCTCGGCCGCTGTGGGCCGGGTCCCGTCCGGTGGCCGGTCACCGGACGGGACGCGCCGGGGTCACCCCGGCGCGCCGGAGGAGAACCGCCGCAGCAGCGGCGACAGCACCAGCACCGACTTGGTGCGTTCCACGAAGGGCTCGCCGGCGATCCGCTCCAGCACGCGTTCGAAGTGGCGCATGTCGGAGGCGAACACCTGGGCGATCGCGTCCGCGTCACCGGTGACGGTCGACGCGGCCACCACCTCCTGGTAGCGCTCCAGGCCCCGCTGGATGGTCTCCGGAGAGGTGTTGCTCCGGCAGTAGATCTCGATGTACCCCTCGGTCTCCCAGCCGAGCGCCGCCGGGTCCACCCGGACGGTGAATCCGGTGATGGCTCCGGTGGCGCGCAGCCGGTCCACGCGCCGTTTCACGGCGGGGGCCGACAGGCCGACCATCTGCCCGATGTCCGCGTAGGAGCGGCGGGCGTCCTCGGCGAGGGCGTGCACGATGCGTTCGTCGAGATCGTTCAGCACAGGGGGTGGTTCACTTCTTCGGTCCGGTCACTTCTCTGCCGTCACCGCGAGGCCCCCGTCGGTCGAGAGACGGGAACGGCGGTAGCCGTACAGGAAGTAGAACACGAGCCCGACAGCCATCCAGACACCGAACACGGTCCAGGTGACGGTGGACAGGCTGCCCATCATCCACACGCAGCAGAGGAAACCCAGCGCGGGCAGCACCCACGACAGCGGGACGCGGAACGTGCGCTTCATGTCCGGACGGGTCCGGCGCAGGATCACGACCGCGACGTTGACCAGAGCGAAGGCGAACAGCGTGCCGATGCTGGTGGCGTCGGCGAGCTGTCCCAGCGGGATCGCGGCGGCGAGAACGCCGCAGAAGAGGGCCACGATGACCGTGTTGGCGCGCGGCACTCCGGTCTTCCGGTGGACCCGGGCGAAGACCTTGGGCACCAGGCCGTCGCGGGACATCGCGAAGAGGATGCGGGTCTGGCCGTACAGCACGGTCAGGACGACGCTGGCGATGGCGATGACCGCGCAGAAGGCCAGCAGGGTGCCCCAGAAGCTCTGGCCGGTGACGTCCGTCATGATCTGGGCGAGCGCGGCCTCGGAGTTCTCGAACGTCCGCCAGGGCTTGGCACCGACCGCGACGGCGGCGACCAGCACGTACAGGGCCGTGACGATGACCAGCGAGAGCATGATGGCGCGGGGCAGGTCGCGCTGGGCGTCCTTGGCCTCCTCGCCGGCGGTGGAGGCGGCGTCGAAGCCGATGTAGGAGAAGAACAGCGTGGCACCGGCGGCGCTGACGCCTCCCATGCCGAGCGGCATGAAGTGCGAGTAGTTGCCGGACTTGAAGCCCATGAAGCCGATCGCGCAGAACATCACCAGGGCGGCGATCTTCACGCACACCATGATGGTGTTGGCGCGCGCGGACTCCTTGGCGCCGCCGAGCAGGAAGGTCATCGCGAGGAGGACGACGATCAGGGCGGGCAGGTTGAACACGCCGCCGTGGACGCCGGGCGGGTTGGCCAGGGCGTCCGGGATGGTGACGCCGAAGGCGCCGTCCAGCAGCTCGTTCAGGTACTCGCCCCAGCCGACGGCCACGGCGGCGACCGAGACGCCGTACTCCAGGAGCAGACACCAGCCGCACACCCAGGCGATCAGCTCGCCCATCGTTGCGTATGCGTACGAGTACGAGGAGCCGGAGACCGGGATGGTGCCGGCCAGCTCGGCGTAGGAGAGGGCCGAGAACAGCGCGGTGACACCGGCGATCACGAAGGAGAGGGTGACGGCCGGGCCCGCCTTGGGGACGGCCTCGCCGAGCACGACGAAAATACCGGTGCCGAGGGTGGCACCAATGCTGATCATGGTCAGCTGCCACAGCCCGAGGGAGCGCCGCAGCTGCCCTCCCTCACCCTGGCCGCCCTCGGCGACCAGGCGTTCCACGGGCTTGCGACGCATCAGGCGCGCGGCGACGCCCGGGGACGCGGGGGCGGCCGGTTTCTGGTTCTGCGGGGGTGCGCCTTGATCGAGCACGCGTTGGCTCCTTATCGCTGCCGGGGATTGCGAGGCGGGCCGGCATGTCCGCCGGCCCTCGTGGGTGGGGACCGGTGGGAGCCTGCGCGGGCAGGAACCGACCGAGCGGGGTCCCCGCCACACCACGTCTAGCGCAGCACCCTACGAGGCGAGCCTTCACGGGCGTAATGCAGCAACCTTGCGCATCCGTGGATGATCATTGCGTCTATCGGCCGGGAATGCTCATTCGTTGCGCACGCGCTGCCGAAGCGTTGCACAGCGCCCTCGCGGACCGCCTTTCCCGTCCTGCCGGCCGCCATCCGCCGGCCGTGCCGGGAACGCCGACGGCCCCCCTTCCTCAGGGGCGCCGGAAGGACGCGCGGGAGGAACGGGGGCCGTCGGGACGGAGGCGGTGGTCAGCTCCAGCTGGCGTGCAGCGGCTTGCCCTCGGCGTAGCCGGCCGCGCTCTGGATGCCGACGATGGCCTTCTCGGCGAACTCCTCCAGGGAGGCGGCGCCGGCGTAGGTGCACGAGGAGCGGACGCCCGCGATGATCGAGTCGATCAGATCCTCGACGCCCGGGCGGGCCGGGTCGAGGAACATGCGGGAGGTGGAGATGCCCTCCTCGAACAGCGCCTTGCGGGCACGGTCGTACGCGGACTCCTCGGACGTGCGGTTGGCCACCGCGCGCGCGGAGGCCATGCCGAACGACTCCTTGTAGAAGCGGCCGTTGGCGTCCTGCTGGAGGTCGCCCGGGGACTCGTAGGTACCCGCGAACCAGGAGCCGACCATCACGTTGGACGCGCCGGCCGCGAGTGCCATCGCGACGTCGCGCGGGTGGCGGACACCGCCGTCGGCCCACACGTGCTTGCCGTACTTCTTCGCCTCGGCGGCGCACTCCAGGACCGCGGAGAACTGCGGCCGGCCCACGCCGGTCATCATGCGCGTGGTGCACATGGCGCCGGGGCCGACACCGACCTTGATGATGTCCGCGCCCGCGTCGATCAGGTCCTTGACGCCCTCGGCGGAGACGATGTTGCCCGCCACGATGGGCACCTGCGGGTCGAGCGCGCGCACGACCTGGACGGCGCTGATCATCGACTCCTGGTGGCCGTGCGCGGTGTCGATGACGAGCGTGTCGACGCCCGCGTCGAGCAGCTGCTTGGCCTTGCCCGCCACATCGCCGTTGATGCCGACGGCGGCGGCGATCCGCAGCCTGCCGTTCGCGTCGACGGCCGGGGTGTACAGGGTGGCGCGCAGGGCGCCCTTGCGGGTGAGGATGCCGGCGAGCCTGCCGTCGGCGTCCACGGCGGGGGCGTAGCGGCGGTTGGCCGCGTCCAGCCGGTTGAAGGCCTCGCGCGGGTCGATGTCCGCGTCGAGAAGCAGCAGGTCCGTGGACATGACCACTTCGAGCTGGGTGAAGCGGTCGACGCCGGACAGGTCCGTGTCGGTGACGACACCGACGGGCCGGTGGTTGTCGTCCACCACGACACCGGCGTTGTGCGCCCGCTTGGGCAGCAGCGACAGGGCGTCGGCGACGGTCTGGTGCGGGGCCAGCACGATCGGGGTGTCGAGCACCAGGTGCCGGCTCTTCACCCAGGAGACGACTTCGGTGACGACGTCGATGGGGATGTCCTGCGGGATGACCACCAGGCCGCCCCGGCGGGCCATCGTCTCGGCCATGCGGCGGCCGGCTATGGCGGTCATGTTGGCGACGACGAGCGGGATGGTGGTGCCCGTGCCGTCCGGCGAAGTGAGGTCCACGCCCTGACGCGAGCCCACCGCGGAGCGGCTCGGCACCATGAACACGTCGTCGTACGTCAGGTCGTACGCGGGCTGGATGTCATTGAGGAAACGCACGTGCTGCACATCCCAGTCGATCAGAGGTGGCCCCCGGACAGGTGTGCCAGGGGGAAAGAGCACGTACTTCATTCTCCCATGCCCCCACCGCCGTCCCGCCCTCACAGAACGTCCAGGCCGGCCGCGGGGGCCTAGGAGGATCCTCCAAGGGCGAGCACGACGGTGAGCGCGGGCGTCCGGTCGGCCGCCTCGGCGAACACGTCCAGCGCGGTCCGCCACGCGTCCGGATCCGTCTCGGCGTACGGCCGCCAGCCGCGTACGACGATCAGCAGTCCGCGCGCGGCGGACTCCTCGGGCCACACGGTGCGGTCGGCGAGGGAGTCGGCCAGCGCGTCCCAGTTCCGCCCGAACCAGTCGGGCAGGCTCAGCGCCCGGGAGACGCGGTCCATCAGGGCCGCCTTGTCCGTGACGCCGTCCAGGTCCAGGGTGACCGGGTACCGGCCGCCCAGGTCTTCCGTCATCTCAGCACCGCCCGGAACGACTCGTAGTGATCATCGGTGTAGTACGTCTCCCCGTCCTGCCCGGTGACGATGCGCCGGGCCCCGCGGTCGCGCGAGCCCGGCGTGCGCACGGTGTACTCGTGGTAGTGGCCGCGCCGCTGCCGGGGCAGGCGGCCCTCGACGTTCCCGAAGACGGCTCCGTCCCTGGCGTACGGGAAGGGACCGCCCCGGTCGATGAGGGCGAGCGTCCGGCGGGCCTCGGCGGGGAGCCGGGACTCGCGGACGGTGGCCATGCCCCCGGCCCACGCCGGGGCGGACGCGCCCGGTGCCGTCGTGGTGCCCTGGGGTGAGGCACAGCCCGTGAGCAGGACGGAGAGGCAGACGAGCAGTCCCGTCAGCGCGACGAGCAGTCCCGCCGGCGCACGGCGGACGAGCCGCGGCGGCACGCCGGCGAAGCCACCCCGGCCCTCCCGCCGCGGCGGGAGGGCGGCCCGTCGCCGGGGCCCGCCGTCAGTGCCCGTCGGGATCGGCACGGTTCAGCGCGGACTTCGGCGTGGGGCCCGCGGTCATCAGGTAGTCGGCGGCCGACGTGTCGGTCACCAGGCTGGTGACCAGCCCGGAGCGGAGCACCGCGTCGATCGCCGCCCCCTTGCGCTGCCCGCCCGCGATCGCCACGACCTCCGGGACGCGGCGCAGCTGGTCGGCCTTGACCGTGATGCACCGCTCCCCCAGGTCCCGCCCGATCCGGCGCCCCTCGGCGTCGAAGAGGTGCGCGGACATCTCGGCGGCGACACCGAGCGAGGCGTAGTGCGCGCGCTCCTCGTCGCTGAGCATGTCGTGCACGGTCGAGATGCCCGGCTCCCACGAGCCGATGGAGACGCAGGCGACCGTGACCTTGTCGAAGTATTCGAAGGCCCGGGCGATCCCCGTCTGGTGGCGCAGCGCCACCGCGGTGGCCGCGTCGGGCAGCAGCATCGGCGCGTAGATAGGGTGCGCGTCACCGCCCGACACCTGGGCGGCCCGGCGGACGGCCTCCACCGAGCCGCGCTCGGCGGTCCCGGCGTCGTACACGCCCGTCAGCTGCACCACCGTGCACGGCGGCAGCCGGTCGAGCGCCGCGGCCATGTTGATGGTGGACCGGCCCCACGCCAGCCCGAGGACGTCCCCCTCGTTGACGAGTTCGCCGAGCAGGTCGGCGGCCACCTCCCCGAGGTTCTCGGGGTCGGGACTGTCCTCGGCGTCGGCCGGGGACTCGACCACGACGGCGTGTCTGAGGCCGTAGCGGGCGCGGAGCGCGTCGGAGCGCTCGGCGTCCAGTTCGGCCGGCACCCGGATCTCGATGCGCACGAGATCCCGTTCGAGAGCCGTCTCCAGGACCCTGGCCACCTTGAAGCGGCTGACGCCGAACTCCTCCGCGATCTGGATCTTGGATTTCCCCTCGAGGTAGAAGCGGCGGGCCATGGCCGCCGCCTGCACCAGCTCAGCGGGTCCCATCCGCATGGCTGACCGGCCCGCCGACATACCCGACACGGCGATCTCCTCACTGCTGTTCACACTCTGGATTCGCCGTTCATCCTTGCAGATCCGGCGCTGCTGATCCGCCCTGATGGGCGCCGTTCATTCAAGCGTTCACTTCACTGTGGCTCAGTGGTCGCATGCCCAGGACGCCTGGGCGGTGGTCGTCTCCGCCTGCGTGCGCAGGGCACGTACGGCCGCTGCCGGGTCCTCGGCCCCGTAGACGGCGGAGCCGGCGACGAACACGTCCGCCCCCGCTTCCGCGCACCGCTCGATCGTGGAGGCCGAGACGCCGCCGTCGACCTGGAGCCACAGCTCCAGACCGTGCTTGCCGATCAGTTCACGGGTGCGGCGGATCTTCGGCAGCATGATGTCGAGGAAGGCCTGGCCGCCGAAGCCCGGTTCGACCGTCATGATCAGGAGCATGTCGAGTTCCGGGAGCAGGTCCTCGTACGGCTCGATCGGCGTGGCGGGCTTGAGCGCCATGGACGCGCGGGCACCCTTGGCCCGGATCTCCCGGGCGAGCCGCACGGGGGCGGCGGCGGCCTCCACATGGAAGGTGACGGAGGAGGCGCCCGCCTCGACATACCGAGGAGCCCAGCGGTCGGGGTCCTCGATCATCAGATGGCAGTCCAGCGGGGTGTCCGTCGCACGGGCCAGGGACTCCACGACCGGCACCCCGAGCGTCAGGTTCGGGACGAAGTGGTTGTCCATGACGTCGACATGGAGCCAGTCGGCGCCTTGCACCGCCTTGGCCTCCTCCGCGAGGCGGGCGAAGTCGGCGGAAAGGATGCTGGGATTGATCTGCACGGCCATGACCCAAGCCTGCCATGCCCGGGGCACTGATGTTCCCCACCGTCCACAGGCAGGTTCGTTCATCGTACTGATGCGACGATATGTGACTGCCTGTGGACATCACCGGCCACAGCGGCACCGCCGGCCCGTGCGGCGGGTCAGCCGGTGCGACGGATCAGAGCCAGATACATCGCGTCGGTGCCGTGCAGGTGCGGCCACAGCTGCACATCCGGTCCCTCGCCGAGCGCGGGGAGGGCGGGGAGCAGCGGGCGGGCGTCGATCAGCTCCGTCTCCGGCCGCTGCTTGAGCACGTCGGCGACGACCGCCCGGGTCTCCGCGAGGTGCGGGGAACAGGTGGCGTAGCCGACGATCCCGCCGACGCGGACCGAGTCGAGCGCCGTACGCAGCAGCCCGCGCTGGAGCGGCGCGAAGCTGTCCAGGTCCTCGGGGCGCCGGCGCCAGCGCGCCTCCGGACGCCGGCGCAGCGCGCCCAGCCCGGTGCAGGGCACGTCCATCAGCACCCGGTCGAAGGAGCCCGGCCGCCACGGCGGCCGCGTCCCGTCGGCGGTGATGACCTGGTACGGCCCGGGGTTTCCGTGCAGCGCCCGGGCCACGAGCCCCGCCCGGTGCGGCAGCTTCTCCGAGGCGAGCAGCGTGGCCCCGCGCCCGGCGGCGAGCGCGGCCAGCAGCGCGGCCTTCCCGCCGGGCCCGGCGCACCCGTCCAGCCACCGCGCGTCGGGTCCGTCGAGCGGGGCGTTCGCCAGCGCGAGGGCGACCAGCTGGCTGCCCTCGTCCTGCACGCCCGCCCGGCCCTCGCGCACGGCCTCGACCGCGCCCGGCTCGCCGCCCTCGGCGAGCCGCACGGCGTACGGCGACCAGCGCCCGGGTTCGGCGGCGTCCTCCCGCAGCAGTTCCCCGGTGGTCGCGCGCCCGGGGCGCGCGACCAGCGTCACCTCGGGCCGCTCGTTGTCCGCGGCCAGCAGCTCCTCGATGCCGGCCCGGCCGCCGCCGAGGGAGTCCCACAGCGCGGAGACGACCCAGCGGGGGTGCGAGTGCACGACGGCGAGGTGGTCCTCGGGATCGTCGTCGTAGGGCGGCGCGACCTTCTCGATCCACCCCTGGAGATCGTGCTGCGCGACCTTGCGGAGCACGGCGTTGACGAACTTGGCGCGCCCGTCCCCGAGCACGACCCGGGCCAGTTCCACGGAGGCGGAGACCGCGGCGTGCGTCGGGATGCGCGTGCCGAGCAACTGGTGCGCGCCCAGGCTGAGGACGTCGAGCACCGGCGGGTCGACCTCGCGCAGCGGCCGGTCGACGCAGGCGGCGATGACGGCGTCGTACGTGCCCTGCCGGCGCAGTGTGCCGTACACCAGCTCGGTGGCGAGGGCGGCGTCCCGGGCGTCGAAGTCGCCCTTGTCGCGCGCCTTCCTCAGCAGCGGCGGCAGCACGAGGTTGGCGTACGCGTCCCGCTCGTCCACCGCGCGCAGCGCCTCGAAGGCCAGGATGCGGACGGGGTCCTTCTGGGGACGGCGGTAGGGCTTGGCGGGCCCGCGGGGCCGCCGGGACTGCTCGCTCACGAAAAAGGTGCTCCGGATGTGATGAAGGGGATGCGGGTCCCAGCCTACGTCGGCGTGTCCCCGCCGCCGCCGTCCGGGGCGTCAGCCGCCGAGCGTCTCGCCGTCCGCGATGCGCGTCCCGCGCGCCCAGTCGGCCGCCCGCATGGGCTTCTTGCCCTGGGCCTGCACCCACAGCAGCTCGACGGCGTACGAACCGGTGCCCACGTGCACGCTGTTCTTGCCCGCCGCGAGCCGGCCCGGCGCGAGGTCCGTCCGCTCGGGCACGGGCGTGACCTGGATGAGCTTGAGCCGCTCGCCGCGGAAGGTGGTCCAGGCGCCGGGCGCCGGGGTGCAGCCGCGCACGACCCGGTCGACGCGCAGCGCCGGCGCCGCCCAGTCCACCTGGGCGTCCTCGACCGTGATCTTCGGCGCGACGGTGATGCCCTCGGCGGGCTGCGGTACGGCCTTCAGGGTGCCGTCCTCGATGCCGTCCATGGTCGCGGCCAGCAGCCCGGCGCCCGCGAAGGCGAGCCGGGTGAGCAGGTCACCGCTGGTGTCGGTCGGGCGGATCTCCTCGGTGACGGTGCCGTAGACGGGCCCGGAGTCGAGTCCCTCCTCGATGAGGAAGGTGGACGCCCCGGTGATCTCGTCGCCCGCCATGACGGCGTGCTGCACCGGCGCCGCCCCGCGCCAGGCGGGGAGCAGCGAGAAGTGCAGGTTCACCCAGCCGTGGGCCGGGATGTCCAGGGCGGCCTTCGGCAGCAGGGCGCCGTAGGCGACGACCGGGCAGCAGTCCGGCGCGATCTCCCTGAGCCGCTCCAGGAACTCCGGGTCGCGGGGCTTGACCGGCTTGAGCACCTCGATGCCGGCCTCCTCCGCCCGCTCGGCCACGGGCGACGCGACCAGCCTGCGTCCGCGTCCGGCCGGCGCGTCCGGCCGCGTGACGACGGCGGCCACCTCGTGCCGCCCGGAGGCGAGCAGAGCGTCCAGGGCGGGAACGGCGACCTCGGGGGTACCGGCGAAGACGAGCTTCATGGGCGGGATCGGGCCTCTCGGGCGGGGTCGGGCGGGCAGCGCACCAGTCTATGACCACGGGCGGCGCGCGGGCGGGTGGGCGGCGTACGCACAGGACCGCGCGCCCCCAGCCCGTGACCAGCGGAGCGTCGGCGCGTTGGTCAAGACAGAGTTGACCACATCGGGCCTCTTCGCGGCCCGGTTCCTTTCAACGCCGGTTCGGAGAGGCTTGTTCATGGCCGACCATGCAACCCACGACGCCCAGGCCCGGGCCAGCCTGCACCTGCTGGTGCGGGACATCGAGCGGGTCCGCCGGCAGGTGGACGCGCTGCGCACGCTCACCGCCCAGTTGGGCAACGTCTACCGCCCGCGCCGCTCCGGCCCCTCCACGGGCTTCGTCGTCTACGGCCGGGCCCCCGCCCCGACGGTGCGCCTCGCCCAGGAGCTTCGGGACAGCGTCGAAACCCTGGTCACGGCCGCCGTGGACTTCGACCGCTCACTGGGCTTCTCGTGGGACGCGGTGGGCTCCGCGCTCGGCGTCACCAAGCAGGCGGTGCACCGCCGCTACGGCGCCCGTCGCGCCGCGGCCCAGGCTGCCGCCGAGACCGAGCGGGCGACGGAGCCGGCCGGCGCCCGCACGCTCACCCCGAGCGCGGGACTGCCCGCGGTGCCGACGGTCCCGGCCGCTCGCTCCATGCCGACCCAGCCGACCGCGGGCAGCCCGGCGCTCCGCGAAGACGCCCGTTCGACGGCCTTCCCCAGCCCGCGCAACGGCTGACGGCCCGCACCCTGCCCTCCCGGACGCGCCCGGAGGGCAGACCTGTACGCGGGCCGGGCCGGGCGCCGGGTGCCCTCGCCGCACAGGGCGCCGGCGGACTCACCGGAGGCGCCCAGCGGCGCGTCCCGGCCCGCGGCCTGCCCTGACCGGGCGCCTTGACCCTGGACCCGGTGGCGGGCGCAGCCCGGCAGGCCACGGCGTGGCCGGCACGGCGTCTGGACCGGCACGGCACCGCAACCCGGCATCGCCTCGCGGGCTCAGGCACTCGCGCGCCCCCGAGGCCGCCCGACGCCCCGTCGCCTGGCCACGCCCCCGTCAGCCGATGTCCGGCGGATCGATCCGTACCCGCACCGGCTCCTCGCTCCCCCGGGCCGTGCGAGCGGCCTGCGCGGTCTTGAGGGCGGTGGCCAGCGCGGCGCCGCTGCCCGGCGGTACGCGCACGAGCGCCCGCTCCCAGTGCTCGCCGGGCGGCGGCCCGCCGGGCCTGCGGGGCCGGCCGGGCGGCGGGGGCGGCAGCGGCACCGGCCCCAGCACCTCGGCGTCCGGCGGCAGTTCGACCGCTCCCAGGAACTCCGCGACGGCCGCGGGCGGCCCGGACACGGCCGCCATCCGGGACACCGGCGGGAATCCCAGCTCGGCCCGCTCGGCCAGCTCCCGCACGGCATGCCCGACGGGGTCCCAGCGCACGAGGGCCTGCACGGGGCGCAGGGTCGGCTCGGCCACCACGACCACCGTGCCCCCCTCGGACTGCGGCCGCACCAGCGCTCCGGCCGCGATCCACCGGCGCAGCGCGTCCTCACCGGCCCGCAGGTCCGGCCGTACGAGCATGGCCCAGCCGTCCAGCAGCAGCGCCGCCGCGTAACCGCCCTCGGCGACCGGTTCGGCGCCCGGTGTGCTGACCACCAGCGCGGGCGTGCCGGGCACGGTGTCCAGCACATGCTCGCGTCCCGAGGTGCGCACCGGTACGGCGGGGAAGGCGCGCCCCAGTTCCTCGGCGGTGCGCCGCGCGCCCACGACCTGGGCGCGGAGCCGGAAGCCGCCGCACTCCGGGCAGTGCCAGGCACTCTCCTCGCGCCCGCACCAGCCGCACCGCAGGACGCCGCCGTCCTGCCCCTGAAGCGGTCCGGAGCAGTGCCGGCACCGGGCGGGGGCCCGGCAGCGGTCGCAGGCCATCCGGGGCGCGTAGCCCCGCCGGGGCACCTGCACGAGCACCGGCCCGTGCCGCAGCCCCTCGCGGGCCGCCTGCCAGGCGAGGGTGGGCAGCCGGGCGGCGCGGGCGGCCTCGTCGCGCGCGAGGTCACCGTCACCGACCGTCCGGATCAGGGGTGCGGCCCGCCGCACCTCCTCCCGCCCGGCGGCCAGCGGCCGGGCCCAGCCGGTCTCGACGAGCTGCGCGGCCTCCACTGTGCAGGTCCAGCCGCCCAGCAGGAAGGCGCACCGGTCGAGGGCGGCGCGCAGCAGCAGCACGTCCCGGGTGTGCGGCTGCGGGGCGTGCTGCTCGCTGTGGTTGTCGTCCCCGTCGTCCCAGACGGCGACGAGACCGAGGTCCCGTACGGGCGCGAACATCGCCGCACGGGTGCCGACGACGGCGCGCACGGATCCCCGCCGCACCGCCAGCCACTGCGCGTACCGCTTCTCCGGTCCGGCGTCGGCGGTCAGCAGCGCGTGCCGGCCGGTGCCGAGCAGCTCGGTCAGCGCGGCGTCCACGCGGGCGGCGGCCCGCCCGTCGGGTACGACGACGAGGGCGCCGCGCCCCGAGGCCAGCGTGGCGGCGACGGCCCGGGCCAGTTCCTCGCTCCACAGCGGCCCCGGCAGCGCGTTCCACACGGCCCGCGGTGCCCCGCCCGAGGCCAGCGCGCCGAGGAAGGCACTTCCGTGCGCGTACCGCTCCCAGGGGCCGGCGTCCGGGGCCGGGGGCGGTGGCAGGGGTGCCGGGGAGGGCCGCTGTTCGGCGCGTGCGTTGCGCGGCGGTACGGCGAGCTGGAGCACGTCGGCGAGGCTGCCCGCGTAGCGGTCGGCGACGGCCCGCGCCAGCCCGAGCAGTTCCTCGCCCAGCACGGGCTCCGGAGACACGACCTGGGCGAGGGCGGCCAGGGGGCCGGAGTAGTCGGACTCGGCCCGCCGCTCGACGAGGAAGCCGTCGACGAGCCCACCGCCCTCGCGGCGCCCCCCGCGCACCCGGTGCCGCCCGGCCCCGAACCGCACCCGCACCCGCACTCCGGGCTGCGCCTGCTCGTCCAGGTCGGCGGGCACGGCGTAGTCGAAGTACCGGTCCAGGTGCAGTACGCCCTTGTCCACCAGCACCCGCGCGACGGGCAGGTGCTCGGCGAGCGCGGCTCCCCGCCAGGTCCGCGGCTTGGCCCGCGGCACCTGGGCCTTCCGCACGCTCTCCCGGATGAGCGCGAGCTGCTCCGGCGGCGCCCCCTCGGCGCCGCCGTCCCCCGGTCCGTTCTCGCTGCTCACGCTTGCATTCTTACCAAACGCCACTGACAACGCCGCCCGCACCTGACGACCGGGACCGGCCACCGGGCCCGGCGCCCCGCCGCCAGCCACGTCCGCCCGCGTCCCCCATCCCGCCCCGCCCCGCGTCCGCCACCCGCCCCGTCTCGGCCGCCCGGGCCCGTGCCCGCCGCGCGGCGCGACCCGTCCGCGCACACGCCGGCGCGACCCGTCCGCGCACACGCCGAGGCCCGGCCCCCGTGCAGGGGAACCGGGCCTCGGTGAGCGGTGTTGCGGGGTTACAGGCCCGCGGCGGTGCGCAGGGCGTCCACGCGGTCCGTGCGCTCCCACGTGAAGTCGGGCAGCTCGCGGCCGAAGTGACCGTAGGCGGCCGTCTGGGAGTAGATCGGGCGCAGCAGGTCGAGGTCGCGGATGATCGCGGCCGGACGGAGGTCGAAGACCTCGTCGATCGCCTTCTCGATCTTCTCGGTCTCGACCGTGTTGGTGCCGAAGGTCTCGACGAACAGACCGACGGGCTCGGCCTTGCCGATCGCGTAGGCGACCTGGACCTCGCAGCGGGAGGCCAGACCGGCCGCCACGACGTTCTTGGCGACCCAGCGCATGGCGTAGGCGGCCGAGCGGTCCACCTTGGACGGGTCCTTGCCGGAGAAGGCACCGCCGCCGTGGCGGGCCATGCCGCCGTACGTGTCGATGATGATCTTGCGGCCGGTGAGGCCGGCGTCGCCCATCGGGCCGCCGATCTCGAAGCGGCCGGTCGGGTTGACCAGCAGGCGGTAGCCCTCGATGTCCAGCTTGATGCCCTCGTCCAGGAGTGCCTTCAGCTCCGGCTCCACGACGAACTCGCGGATGTCGGGGGCGAGCAGCGACTCCAGGTCGATGTCGGAGGCGTGCTGGGAGGAGACGACCACCGTGTCGAGACGGACGGCCTTGTCGCCGTCGTACTCGATGGTGACCTGCGTCTTGCCGTCGGGGCGCAGGTAGGGGATGGTGCCGTTCTTGCGGACGTCCGAGAGGCGCTTGGACAGGCGGTGCGCCAGGAAGATCGGGAGCGGCATCAGGGTCGGCGTCTCGTCGGACGCGTAGCCGAACATCAGGCCTTGGTCACCCGCGCCCTGCCGGTCCAGCTCGTCCTCGTCACCCTCGACCCGGGCCTCGTACGCCGCGTCGACGCCCTGCGCGATGTCCGGGGACTGCGCGCCGATGGACACCGAGACACCGCAGGAGGCGCCGTCGAAGCCCTTCTTGGAGGAGTCGTAGCCGATGTCCAGGATCTTGCCGCGGACGAGCGTCGCGATGTCCGCGTAGGCCTTGGTCGTCACCTCGCCGGCCACGTGGACCAGGCCGGTGGTGATCAGCGTCTCGACGGCGACCCGGGAGGTCGGGTCCTCGCGCAGAAGCGCGTCGAGAATGGTGTCGCTGATCTGGTCAGCGATCTTGTCGGGGTGACCCTCGGTCACGGACTCCGAAGTGAACAGGCGACGGGACACAACGCTCCCTGTGGTTGCAGCGGCTGCTGGCTGATCATTTGCGGTCGACACAGGGCTGCGCCCGGTCGACCGTGAACAGTTTATCGGTCGCGCTCGGCCGACGGGCCACCGTCTCGCCTCTCGGCGCCGTTGTGACCTGCGGCACAGGCATTCTGCACAATCACAGCCGGTGTGACCAGAGCCGCCACACCCGGCCGCAGCACCACGGCGCGCGCCGTTCACCCGGGCGGAGGCCCGGCCCGGGACCGCCGGGCGTGTCAGCCCAGACGCCGGGCGACGAGGTCCCAGACGATGTCGGCGAGGGCCTCCTTCGGGCCGTGCGGCACCGGGGTCTCGCTGCCGTCGGCGCCCAGTACCACGGCCTCGTTCTCCTCGGAGCCGAAGGTCTTGCGCTCCCCCACCTCGTTGACCACGAGCAGGTCGCAGCCCTTGCGGGCGAGCTTGGTACGGCCGTTGGCGAGGACGTCGTCGGTCTCGGCGGCGAAGCCGACGACCACCTGTCCGGGGCGGGCCCGGTCGGCGGAGATCTCCGCGAGAATGTCTGGATTTCGCAGCAGCACGACCGGATCGGGTTCCTGGCCGTCCTTCTTCTTGATCTTCCCGGCGGCGTAGGCGGCCGGCCGGAAGTCGGCGACGGCGGCGGCCATGACCACGGCGTCGGCGTCCGCGGCGGCCTTGAGCACGGCCTCGCGGAGCTGGACGGCCGTCCCCACCGCCACGACGTCCACGCCCGCCGGATCGGGCAGGCCGGTGTTGGCCGCGACCAGTGTCACCCGGGCGCCGCGGGCGGCTGCCGTACGGGCGAGGGCGTAGCCCTGCTTGCCGGAGGAGCGGTTGCCGAGGAAGCGGACCGGGTCGAGGGGCTCGCGGGTGCCGCCGGCGGAGACGACGACATGCCGCCCCCGCAGGTCGGGCTCGGTGACGCCCCGGGCCAGCACCCGGCGGCAGACCTCGAAGATCTCCGCCGGGTCGGGAAGCCGGCCCTTGCCGGTGTCGACGCCGGTGAGGCGGCCCACGGCGGGCTCGATGACCACGGCGCCGCGGCGGCGGAGCGTGGCCACGTTCTCCCGGGTGGCCGGGTGCTCCCACATCTCGGTGTGCATGGCCGGGGCGAAGACGACCGGACAGCGGGCGGTGAGCAGCGTGTTGGTCAGCAGGTCGTCGGCGAGGCCGTGGGCCGCCTTGGCGAGCATGTCCGCGGTGGCCGGGGCGACGACCACCAGGTCGGCGTGCTGACCGATGCGGACGTGCGGGACCTCGTGCACGTCGTCCCAGACCTCGGGCGAGACGGGATGGCCGGACAGGGCCGACCAGGTGGCGGCGCCGACGAAGTGCAGCGCGGATGCGGTGGGCACCACGCGGACGTCATGGCCCGACTCCGTGAACCTTCTCAGCAGCTCACAGGCCTTGTAGGCGGCGATGCCACCGCTGACCCCCAGCACGACCCTCGGCTTGTCCACCGTGTCTCCCGGACTCGAAAACGTACGACCGACTCCATGACACACCACAGGCCCGGCAGCGTGACTGCCGGGCCTGTGGATAAGTCGATCGCAATATGGAAAAACTACTGCGCCGGGCCCTCGATGGCCTCGGAGGTCAGCAGACCGGCGTTGATCTCGCGCAGGGCGATCGAGAGCGGCTTCTCGTGCACGTGGGTGTCGACGAGCGGACCGACGTACTCGAGGAGGCCCTCGCCGAGCTGCGAGTAGTACGCGTTGATCTGGCGGGCACGCTTCGCCGCGTAGATCACGAGGCTGTACTTCGAGTCGGTGGCCTCGAGAAGCTCGTCGATCGGCGGGTTGATGATGCCCTCGGGCGCGGTGATGGAAGAGGACACGCTCTACCTTCCGATGGATGGAAAAGAATCAGTCACCGTGATCACAGTCACGATCACACAATGTCCATCAAGGCTAGCAGCTCGCGCGCCACGTCCTCGACGGAGGTGTTGACCAGGGTCACGTCGAACTCCGGCTCGGCCGCCAGCTCCGTCCTGGCCGCCTCCAGACGGCGTGCGATGACCTCGGGCGGCTCGGTCCCCCGGCCGGTGAGCCTGCGCACCAGCTCCTCCCAGGAGGGCGGAGCGAGGAACACCAGCTGGGCGTCGGAGAGCGACTCCCGGACCTGGCGGGCGCCCTGGAGGTCGATCTCCAGCAGGACGGGCTCGCCGTTCTCCAGCCGTTCCAGCACGGCCGCGCGGGGCGTGCCGTAGCGGTTGCCGGCGAACTCGGCCCACTCCAGCAGCTCGCCGTTGGCGATCAGCTTGTCCATCTCGTCGTCGGTGACGAAGAAGTAGTGGACTCCGTGCTGCTCGCCGGGGCGCGGCTTGCGGGTGGTCGCCGACACCGAGAGCCAGACGTCGGGGTGTTCCTTGCGCATATGAGCGACGACCGTGCTCTTGCCGACCCCCGAGGGGCCGGAGAGCACGGTCAGCCGCGGACGTGCGTCCGGGGGTTCGGGGGACGTCCCCCGGAGTGTTACTGCCATGCAGCGATTATCCAGCAATCCCGGAGTGCCCGGGACTCCCTGTCCGTCGGGAGGCGGACTCAGGAGCCGGTGCTGCCGAACTCACGCTCCAGGGAGGCGATCTGGTTGGAACCGAGACCGCGCACACGGCGGCTCTCGGAGATCCCCAGACGCTCCATGATCTGCTTGGCGCGGACCTTGCCCACGCCCGGCAGGGACTCCAGCAGCGCGGAGACCTTCATCTTGCCGATGACGTCGTTCTCCTGGCCCTGCTTGATGACCTCGTGCAGGGAGGCGCCGGAGTGCTTGAGTCGATTCTTGACCTCGGCCCGCTCCCGGCGAGCCGCGGCGGCCTTTTCGAGCGCGGCTGCGCGCTGTTCAGGGGTAAGGGGCGGAAGAGCCACGCCTACGTCACCTCGGATGTCGAACTGTCGGATACGGACCGGTGAGGAACCTAGTCGCCCCACACCTGGGGAGCTACGAGCAACACGCGTCACCCGTTCTCCCCCACTGTCTTGAGGGCCTGGGAGGTGCCCCCACTGCTCGGAGACTAGCGGGCAAGTGCGCCAGAGTCAGCGAGAACAGCGGAAAAGTCCTGGTCAGCCTCTGTCAGGTCGGACATTTCAGGCATATTGCCCTCGTTTTGCGGATGTATTCACACTCAGGTCGACGCGACAGCGCTCAGCCGAGCACGCGGCCGGCGGTTCAGGCGCCGTCGACGGCCGCCCGGATCTCCTCCGCGACACGCTCGGCCGCCCCGCGCAGCGCGCTGACGTCGGGACCGTGACGCAGAACACCCCGGCTGACGTTGGGCACCACGTTGCGCACGGCCGCCCCGAAGACACGGGGAAGGTCGGCGGGGGTCGCGCCCTGGGCGCCGATGCCGGGAGCGAGCAGCGGGCCGTTGATGTCGAGGTCGTACGAGGACAGGTCGCCGAGCGTGGCACCGACGACCGCGCCGAACGAGCCCAGCGGTTCCTCCCCGGCGTTCTCCGCCGCCAGGTGGGCCAGCATGGTCGCCCCGATGGTCCGGCCGTCGGCGCGCACCGCGTGCTGCACCTCGCCGCCCTCCGGGTTCGAGGTCAGCGCCAGCACGAAGAGGCCGGCGCCGCTCTCCCGGGCCAGCGCGACGGCCGGGCTGAGCGAGCCGTAGCCGAGGTACGGCGAGACGGTCAGGGCGTCGGAGAACAGCGGGGCGTCCTCGCGGAGGAACGCCTCGGCGTAGGCCGCCATGGTCGAGCCGATGTCGCCGCGCTTGGCGTCCATCACGACCAGGGCGCCGGCCGCCCGCGCCTCCCGGACGGACGTCTCCAGGACCGCCAGACCCCGCGAGCCGAACCGTTCGAAGAAGGCGCTCTGCGGCTTCAGGACGGCCACCCGGCCGGCCATGGCCTCCACCACCGTACGGCTGAACCGTTCCAGACCGGCGATGTCGTCGTCCAGGCCCCACTCGGCGAGCAGGGAGGCGTGCGGGTCGATGCCGACGCACAGCGGGCCGCGCTCGTCCATGGCGCGGCGGAGCCGGGCGCCGAAGGGCTCCAACGGGGTCATGCGGGCTTCCTCACGTCGGCGCCGACCGCGTCGGCGAGGGTGGCGTAGGGGCTGGTGCGCAGGCGGGCGGCGAGGCCCTTGTGGACGGCACGACACCAGAACGGGCCCTCGTAGACGAAGGCGCTGTAGCCCTGGACCAGCGTGGCACCGGCCAGGATGCGCTGCCAGGCGTCCTCGGCGCTCTCGACGCCCCCGACGCCCACCAGGGTGATCCGGTCGCCCACGCGCGCGTACAGGCGGCGCAGCACCTCCAGGGAGCGTGCCTTGAGCGGGGCTCCGGACAGGCCGCCGGTCTCCTCGACCAGCGCGGGGTCGGAGCGCAGGCCGAGGCCCTCGCGCGCGATGGTGGTGTTCGTGGCGATGATGCCGTCCAGACCGAGTTCGACGGCCAGGTCGGCGACGGCGTCGACGTCCTCGTCGGCGAGGTCCGGGGCGATCTTCACCAGCAGCGGGACACGCCGGTTCGCCACCGTGCGGTCGGCGGCCTCGCGCACGGCGGTCAGCAGCGGGCGCAGGTGGTCCACCGCCTGGAGGTCGCGCAGTCCGGGCGTGTTGGGCGAGGAGACGTTGACGACCAGGTAGTCGGCGTACGGCGCGAGGCGCTCGGCGGACTTCACGTAGTCGGCGACGGCCTCCGCCTCCGGGACGACCTTGGTCTTGCCGATGTTGACGCCGACGACGGTCCGGAAGACCGGCTCACGGGTCGCCAGGCGGGCCGCGACGGCCAGCGAGCCGTCGTTGTTGAAGCCCATGCGGTTGATCAGCGCGCGGTCCTCGACCAGCCGGAACAGCCGCTTCTTGGGGTTGCCGGGCTGCGGCTCGCCGGTGACCGTGCCGATCTCGACGTGGTCGAAGCCCAGCATCGACATCCCGTCGACGGCGACGGCGTTCTTGTCGAAGCCGGCGGCGAGCCCGAAGGGGCCGTGCATCCGCAGCCCGAAGGCCTCGGTGCGCAGTTCCATGTGGCGGGGCGCGAGGGCGGCGGCGGCGAAGGTGCGCAGCACGGGGACGCGGGCGGCCAGCCGGATCCAGCGGAAGGCCAGGTGGTGGGCCTGCTCGGGGTCCATCCGCCGGAAGACCAGCCGGAAGAAGATCTTGTACATGTGGGTGTCCTCACGAAGAGGGGGACACCGTTTCCGGTGTCCCCCTCGGGGCTGCTAGTCGCGGGCCGCGATCAGGTGTTCGGCGTGTTCCTGGAGCGAGCGGACGCCCACGTCGCCGTGGTTGAGGGCGTCGATGCCCTGGACGGCCGCCGCGAGCGCCTGGACGGTCGTCAGGCAGGGCACGGAGCGGGCCACCGCGGCCGTACGGATGTCGTAGCCGTCGAGGCGGCCACCGGTGCCGTACGGGGTGTTGACGATGAGGTCGACCTCGCCGTCGTGGATCAGCTGGACGATCGTCTTCTCGCCGTTCGGGCCGGTGCCCTCGGACTGCTTGCGGACGACCGTGGCGTTGATGCCGTTGCGCTTGAGGACCTCGGCGGTGCCGGAGGTGGCGAGCAGCTCGAAGCCGTGCGCGACCAGCTCGCGCGCCGGGAAGATCATCGAGCGCTTGTCGCGGTTGGCGACCGAGATGAACGCGCGGCCCTTGGTGGGCAGCGGACCGTAGGCAGCCGCCTGCGACTTGGCGTACGCCGTGCCGAAGACCGAGTCGATGCCCATGACCTCGCCGGTGGAGCGCATCTCCGGGCCGAGGATGGTGTCGACACCGCGGCCGTGGATGTCCCGGAAGCGGGACCAGGGCAGGACGGCCTCCTTGACGGAGATCGGCGCGTCGAGGGGCAGCTCGCCGCCGTCGCCGTTCCTCGGCAGCAGGCCCTCGGCGCGCAGCTCGGCGATGGTCGCGCCCAGGGAGATGCGGGCGGCGGCCTTGGCGAGCGGTACCGCGGTCGCCTTCGAGGTGAAGGGGACCGTACGGGAGGCGCGCGGGTTGGCCTCCAGGACGTAGAGGATGTCGCCGGCCATCGCGAACTGGATGTTGATCAGGCCGCGCACGCCGACGCCCTTGGCGATGGCCTCGGTGGAGGCGCGCAGGCGCTTGATGTCGAACCCGCCGAGGGTGATCGGGGGCAGGGCGCACGCCGAGTCGCCGGAGTGGATGCCGGCCTCCTCGATGTGCTCCATGACACCGCCGAGGTACAGCTCCTCGCCGTCGTAGAGGGCGTCGACGTCGATCTCGATCGCGTCGTCGAGGAAGCGGTCGACGAGGACCGGCCGGGAGGGGCTGATCTCGGTCGACTCGGCGATGTACGAGGCGAGGCGGGTCTCGTCGTAGACGATCTCCATGCCGCGCCCGCCGAGGACGTAGGACGGCCGGACCAGGACCGGGTAGCCGATCTCGTCGGCGATGGCCTTGGCCTGCTCGAACGTGGTGGCCGTGCCGTGCTTGGGCGCCGGCAGGCCCGCCTCCGCGAGGACGCGGCCGAAGGCGCCACGGTCCTCGGCCGCGTGGATGGCCTCGGGGGGCGTGCCGACGACCGGCACGCCGTTGTCCTTCAGGGCCTGCGACAGGCCCAGCGGGGTCTGGCCGCCCAGCTGGACGATGACGCCCGCGAGCGGGCCGGCCTGCTGCTCGGCGTGGACGATCTCCAGCACGTCCTCGAGCGTCAGCGGCTCGAAGTACAGGCGGTCGGAGGTGTCGTAGTCCGTGGAGACGGTCTCCGGGTTGCAGTTGACCATCACGGTCTCGTACCCGGCGTCGGACAGCGCGAAGGAGGCGTGGACGCAGGAGTAGTCGAACTCGATGCCCTGGCCGATGCGGTTGGGGCCCGAGCCGAGGATGATCACCGCGGGCTTCTCGCGGGGCGCGACCTCGCTCTCCTCGTCGTAGGAGGAGTAGAAGTACGGCGTCTTCGCGGCGAACTCGGCGGCGCAGGTGTCGACCGTCTTGTAGACCGGGCGGATGCCGAGGGCGTGCCGGACCTCGCGGACGACGTCCTCGCGCAGGCCGCGGATCTCGCCGATCTGCTGGTCGGAGAAGCCGTGCCGCTTGGCGTCGGCGAGCAGGTCGGCGGTCAGCTCGGGGGCGCCGGCCAGCTCGTCCGCGATCTCCTTGATCAGGAAGAGCTGGTCCACGAACCACGGGTCGATCTTCGTGTAGGAGAAGACCTCCTCGGGGGTGGCGCCCGCGCGGATGGCCTGCATGACGGTGTTGATCCGGCCGTCGGTGGGCCGTACGGCCTCGCGCAGCAGGGTTTCCTTGTCGCCGGGCTCGCCGGTGAAGGCGAACTGGCTGCCCTTCTTCTCCAGCGAGCGCAGCGCCTTCTGGAAGGCCTCGGGGAAGTTGCGGCCGATGGCCATGGCCTCGCCCACGGACTTCATGGTGGTGGTCAGCGTGGAGTCGGCCTGCGGGAACTTCTCGAAGGCGAACCGCGGGGCCTTGACGACCACGTAGTCGAGGGTGGGCTCGAAGGAGGCCGGGGTCTCGCGCGTGATGTCGTTGGGGATCTCGTCCAGCGTGTAGCCGACGGCGAGCTTGGCGGCGATCTTGGCGATCGGGAAGCCGGTCGCCTTGGAGGCGAGGGCGGAGGAACGCGACACGCGCGGGTTCATCTCGATGACGATCACACGGCCGTCCTCGGGGTTCACCGCGAACTGGATGTTGCAGCCGCCGGTGTCGACGCCGACCTCGCGGATGATCGCGATGCCGACATCGCGCAGCACCTGGTACTCGCGGTCGGTCAGCGTCATCGCGGGCGCCACGGTGATCGAGTCGCCGGTGTGCACGCCCATCGGGTCGAAGTTCTCGATGGAGCAGACGACCACGACGTTGTCGTGCTTGTCGCGCATCAGCTCCAGCTCGTACTCCTTCCAGCCGAGGATGGACTCCTCCAGGAGGACCTCGGTGGTCGGGGAGAGGGTGAGGCCCTGGCCGGCGATGCGGCGCAGCTCCTCCTCGTCGTGCGCGAAGCCGGAGCCGGCGCCGCCCATGGTGAAGGACGGGCGGACGACGACCGGGTAGCCGCCGAGCGTCTCGACGCCCTCGAGGACGTCGTCCATGGAGTGGCAGATGACCGAGCGGGCGGACTCGCCGTGCCCGATCTTGCGGCGCACCTCCTCCACGACGCCCTTGAACAGGTCGCGGTCCTCGCCCTTGTGGATGGCCTCGGGCTTGGCGCCGATCAGCTCGACGCCGTACTTCTCCAGCGCGCCGTTCTCGTGCAGCGAGATGGCGGTGTTCAGGGCCGTCTGGCCGCCCAGGGTGGGCAGCAGGGCGTCGGGGCGCTCCTTGGCGATGATCTTCTCGACGAACTCGGGGGTGATCGGCTCGACGTAGGTGGCGTCGGCGATCTCCGGGTCGGTCATGATCGTCGCCGGGTTGGAGTTGACGAGGACGACGCGCAGGCCCTCGGCCTTGAGCACCCGGCATGCCTGGGTGCCGGAGTAGTCGAACTCGGCGGCCTGGCCGATGACGATCGGGCCGGAGCCGATGACCAGGACGGACTGGATATCGGTGCGCTTAGGCACGCTGGCCCTCCATCAGGGAAACGAAGCGGTCGAACAGGTAGGCGGCGTCGTGCGGTCCGGCTGCCGCTTCCGGGTGGTACTGGACGGAGAAGGCGGGCTGGTCGAGCAGCTGGAGCCCCTCCACGACGTTGTCGTTGAGGCAGACGTGCGAGACCTCGGCGCGGCCGAACTTCGTCTCGCTGACCTTGTCGAGCGGCGCGTCCACGGCGAAGCCGTGGTTGTGCGCGGTGACCTCCACCTTGCCGGTCGTACGGTCCTGGACCGGCTGGTTGATGCCCCGGTGGCCGTACTTCAGCTTGTAGGTGCCGAAGCCGAGCGCGCGGCCGAGGATCTGGTTGCCGAAGCAGATGCCGAACAGCGGGGTCCGGCGCTCCAGGACGGCCGACATCAGCGCGACCGGGCCGTCGGCGGTGGCCGGGTCACCGGGGCCGTTGGAGAAGAAGACGCCGTCCGGGCCGACGGCGTAGACGTCGTCGGCCGTCGCGGTGGCGGGCAGGACGTGCACCTCGATGCCGCGCTCGGCCATGCGGTGCGGGGTCATGCCCTTGATGCCGAGGTCGATGGCGGCGACGGTGAACCGCTTCTCGCCGACCGCGGGGACGACGTACGCCTCCTTCGTCGCGACCTCCTCGTACAGGCTCGCGCCCTTCATCTGCGGCTGGGCCTGCACGCGCTCCAGCAGCTCGGCCTCGGGGGCGACGGCCTCGCCCGAGAAGATGCCGGCGCGCATCGAGCCGCGCTCGCGCAGATGGCGGGTGAGGGCCCGGGTGTCGATGCCGGAGATGCCGACGACGCCCTGGCGCTCCAGTTCGTCGTCCAGGGAGCGCGTGGAGCGCCAGTTGGACGGCACGCGCGCGGGGTCGCGCACGACGTAGCCGGAGACCCAGATGCGGCCCGACTCGTCGTCCTCGTCGTTCCAGCCGGTGTTGCCGATCTGCGGGGCGGTCGCGACGACGATCTGGCGGTCGTACGACGGGTCGGTCAGGGTCTCCTGGTAGCCGGTCATGCCGGTGGAGAACACGGCCTCGCCGAAGGTCTCCCCCACGGCCCCGTAGGCGCGGCCGCGGAAGAGGCGGCCGTCCTCCAGGACGAGTACGGCGGGAAGCGCCTTGGTCCTCTGGGAGGAGCTTCCCCTGGTGGAGGTCGTCATCGTGCGCCTTCCGTCTTGTCGGTCATCTGGTTCAGGGTGTCGACCCATTCGGTGTGCTCGGCCGCGCGGTCGGAGCGGAACCCGGAGTCGATCAGTCTGCCGCCGTGCGCCCAGGTCACCACCAGCAGTCCGCCCTCGGTGAGGACCTTGCCGGCGATGCCCTTGTCCAGGCGCGCTTCCCGCAGTGCGGCGGCGGGGACGAAGAAGTCGGCCGCCCCGGGGCGCTCGACCTCCAGGCCCGCGTCGGTCAGGGTGAGCTCGACCCGGCTGCGGGTGCCGAGGCCGTGGGCCACGATGCGGTCCAGCCACTGCCCGGCGGTGGTGGAGCCGTGGTAGCGGCCGCTCATCGTCAGTCTCGCCTCGCCGGGCTCGTCCGGCGCGGTGGGCAGCTCCGGGATGTCGCCCTGGAGGGTGCCGCGCCACTTCCAGCCCTCGCGCATCAGCCAGTAGACGAGCGCGATGAACAGGACGAGCCCGACCAGCCAGCCGATGCGGGCCGGCCAGTCGGTGACGTCGGCCGACTTCCTGGCCTCGGCCAGCAGGATCACAGGTGTCACGTGAGCTTCCCGTCGATGAGCGTGCCCTTGCCCCGCAGCCACGTGTGGGTGACCCGGCCCGGCAGCTCGCGCCCCTGGTAGGGGGTGTTGCGGCTGCGCGAGGCGAACCCCGCGGGGTCCACCTGACCACGGTATGCCGTGTCGAGGAGGGTGAGGTTGGCGGGCTCACCAGCCGAGACGGGCCGGCCGTGCCCGGTGGCCCGGCCGATCTGCGCGGGCCGGAAGGACATGCGGTCGGCGACGCCGGCCCAGTCCAGCAGGCCCGTGTCGACCATGGTCTCCTGCACCACTGACAGCGCCGTCTCCAGGCCGACCATGCCCATGGCGGCGGCGGCCCACTCGCAGTCCTTGTCCTCGTGCGGGTGCGGGGCGTGGTCGGTGGCGACGATGTCGATCGTGCCGTCGGCGAGCGCCTCGCGCAGGGCCATGACGTCCCGCTCGGTGCGCAGCGGCGGGTTGACCTTGTAGACGGGGTTGTACGTCCGTACCAGCTCGTCGGTGAGGAGCAGGTGGTGCGGGGTGACCTCGGCGGTGACCCGGATGCCGCGGGACTTCGCCCAGCGGACGATCTCGACCGAGCCGGCGGTCGACAGGTGGCAGATGTGGACGCGGGAGCCGACGTGCTCGGCGAGCAGCACGTCCCGCGCGATGACCGACTCCTCGGCGACGGCCGGCCAGCCGCCCAGGCCCAGCTCGGCGGAGACGACGCCCTCGTTCATCTGGGCGCCCTCGGTCAGACGCGGCTCCTGCGCGTGCTGGGCGACGACCCCGTCGAAGGCCTTCACGTACTCCAGCGCGCGGCGCATGATCACCGCGTCGTCCACGCACTTGCCGTCGTCGGAGAAGACGGTGACGCCGGCCGCGGACTCGTGCATCGCGCCCAGCTCGGCGAGTTTCCTGCCCTCCAGGCCGACGGTGACGGCGCCGATGGGCTGCACGTCGCAGTAGCCGTGCTCCCTGCCGAGCCGCCAGACCTGCTCGACGACACCGGCGGTGTCGGCGACCGGGAAGGTGTTGGCCATGGCGAACACGGCCGTGAAGCCGCCGCTCGCCGCCGCGCGAGTGCCGGTGAGCACGGTCTCGGAGTCCTCGCGGCCCGGCTCGCGCAGGTGGGTGTGCAGGTCGACCAGGCCGGGCAGCAGTACCTTGCCGCCGGCCTCGACCACCTCGGCGCCCTCGGCGGACAGCCCGGTGCCGACCTCGGCGACGGTCTCGCCGTCGATGAGCACGTCCTGCGGCTCACCGCCGAGCACCCTGGCGCCACGGATCAGGATCTTGCTCATGGTCTTACTTCTCCTCGGCCGTGAAAGCGGTGTGCGCGGAGCGCTCGTCGGCGCTCTGGAGTGCGGCGGTGGACGGGCGGGCATGGGTGACGGCGGGTTCGTTGCCGCCGAGCAGCAGGTAGAGGACGGCCATGCGGATGGAGACGCCGTTGGCGACCTGCTCGACGGCGGTGCAGCGGCCGGAGTCGGCGACCTCGGCGGTGATCTCCATGCCGCGGACCATCGGACCGGGGTGCATCACGATGGCGTGCCCGGGCAGCCTGGCCATGCGGTCGCCGTCGAGGCCGTAGCGCCGGGCGTACTCGCGCTCGGTCGGGAAGAAGGCCGCGTTCATCCGCTCGCGCTGGACGCGGAGCATCATCACCGCGTCGGACTTGGGCAGCGTGCTGTCGAGGTCGTACGACACGGCGCACGGCCAGGACTCCACGCCGATCGGCAGCAGGGTGGGCGGGGCGACGAGGGTGACCTCGGCGCCGAGGGTGTGCAGCAGGTCCACGTTGGAGCGGGCGACCCGGCTGTGCAGGATGTCACCGACGACGGTGACGCGCTTGCCGGACAGGTCCTGGCCGAGCCCGGTGTCGCGGCCGGTCAGCCGGCGGCGCAGGGTGAAGGCGTCCAGCAGGGCCTGGGTGGGGTGCTGGTGGGTGCCGTCGCCGGCATTGATGACGGCGGCGTCGATCCAGCCGGAGTTGGCCAGGCGGTACGGGGCTCCGGAGGCGCCGTGCCGGATGACCACGGCGTCGACGCCCATGGCCTCCAGGGTCTGGGCGGTGTCCTTCAGGGACTCGCCCTTGGACACCGACGATCCCTTGGCGGTGAAGTTGATGACGTCCGCGGACAGCCGCTTCTCGGCGGCTTCGAAGGAGATCCGCGTGCGCGTGGAGTCCTCGAAGAAGAGGTTGACGATCGTCCGGCCGCGCAGGGTCGGCAGCTTCTTGATCGGCCGGTCGGCGACCCGGGCCATCTCCTCGGCGGTGTCGAGGATCAGGACGGCGTCGTCGCGGGTGAGGTCGGCGGCCGAGATGAGATGACGCTGCATCTGTCAGGCTCCGTAAGGCAGTTCAAATGGGGAGAAGCAGGGCAGGCCGGGGCGTGTGCCGGCGCGCCGAAGCGGCCGGGCGCCCGACTTGCTACTGGCCGGCCGGCTTGGCACCGAGCAGCACGGTGTCGCGACCGTCCTCCTCGGTGAGCTGGACCTTGACCGTCTCCCGCAGCGACGTGGGGAGGTTCTTGCCGACGTAGTCGGCACGGATGGGCAGTTCGCGGTGGCCGCGGTCGACCAGGACCGCGAGCTGGACCGCGCGCGGGCGCCCGATGTCGTTCAGGGCGTCCAGTGCGGCGCGGATGGTGCGGCCGGAGAACAGCACGTCGTCGACGAGGACGACGAGCCTGCCGTCGATGCCGTCACCGGGGATCTCGGTGCGGGCCAGCGCGCGCGGCGGGTGCAGGCGCAGGTCGTCGCGGTACATGGTGATGTCGAGCGAGCCGACCGGGACCGTCCGCTCGGTGATCTGCTCCAGCTTGGCGGCGAGCCGCTGGGCGAGGAAGACGCCCCGGGTCGGAATGCCGAGGAGCACCACGTCGTCGGCGCCCTTGGCGCGCTCGACGATCTCGTGGGCGATGCGGGTGAGCACCCGCGCGATGTCGGGGCCCTCGAGGACGGGCCGCGCGTCGGCGGACGGGTACGGGTATGAGTCCATAAGAAACGGACCTCCTTCTCCGCCTCACGGGACGGACCTTAAAGGACGTCGGATTTGCGCCATCCACGGTAGCAGGTGCCCGGAGCGGCCCTGTCGTCACCCCCTCGGCCCAGCCGGCTGCCGCCACCACCGAAGAGTCGGTGTGGACCATTCGGCTTGACGCACAAGAGTCACGCTGCGTAACCTCACAGTGAGTTACCAGCGGCGCGGCGGGAAGACAGCCGGCCGCGTCGACACAGTGTCCGGGGAGCTATATGTCCAGCGAATACGCCAAACAGCTCGGGGCCAAGCTCCGGGCCATCCGCACCCAGCAGGGCCTTTCCCTCCACGGTGTCGAGGAGAAGTCCCAGGGGCGCTGGAAGGCCGTGGTGGTCGGCTCGTACGAGCGCGGCGACCGTGCCGTGACCGTACAGCGCCTTGCCGAGTTGGCCGATTTCTATGGCGTTCCCGTGCAGGAGCTGCTGCCGGGCACCACGCCGGGCGGCGCCGCCGAGCCGCCGCCGAAGCTGGTCCTGGACCTGGAGCGGCTGGCCACCGTGCCGGCCGAGAAGGCGGGCCCCCTTCAGCGCTACGCGGCGACGATCCAGTCCCAGCGCGGTGACTACAACGGCAAGGTGCTCTCGATCCGCCAGGACGACCTGCGCACACTCGCCGTCATCTACGACCAGTCCCCCTCGGTCCTCACCGAGCAGCTGATCAGCTGGGGCGTTCTGGACGCGGACGCGCGTCGCGCGGTGGCCGCCCACGAGGACGCCTGAGCCTCCGCTCGCGCCTCAGCAGAAACGTGCCGCCGGGGCGGCCGGGACCCCACGGTTCCGGCCGCCCCGGCGGCGTTCACGGCTGTTCCGGCGCCCTGTGGGGCCCGGGATGGCACGCCGGGCAGCGCACATGCCGCGGGGCCGCATCGGAATGCGGCCCCGCGGCATGCGCACCAGCGGCCACGGGCGACCCGCGGCCGCGCTGAGCGTGGCTGACCACTGAGCGCTGAGCGCGGCTAGGCGCGGCGCAGCGTCGGCTTCAGCTCCTTCAGCCGGCCCAGGAGGCCGTTGACGAACGAGGGCGACTCGTCGGTGGAGAACTCCTTCGCCAGCTGCACCATCTCGTCCAGGACGACGGCGTCCGGGGTCTCGTCCACCCAGATCAGCTCGTACGCGCCCAGCCGCAGGATGTTGCGGTCGACGACCGGCATGCGGTCGAGCGTCCAGTCCACCGCGTACTGGGAGATCAGTTCGTCGATCCGCGCCGCGTGCTCCGCGTAGCCCTCGACCAGCTGCATCGTGTACTCGCTGACCGGGGGCTGCCGGGTGTCCGACCGGGAGAGCCGGATCCAGTCCGCGAGGACCGTCAGGACGTCGGCGTCGCGCTGGTCACCCTCGAAGAGGATCTGGAAGGCGCGCTTGCGGGCCGTGTTGCGGGCAGCCACGGTTAGCTGTTCACCCGGCCGAGGTAGTCGCTGGTGCGGGTGTCGACCTTGATCTTCTCACCGGTGGTGATGAAGAGCGGGACCTGGATCTGGTGACCGGTCTCCAGGGTGGCGGGCTTGGTGCCGCCGGTGGAGCGGTCGCCCTGGACGCCCGGCTCGGTCTCCTGGACGGTCAGCTCGACGGCGGCCGGCAGCTCGACGAAGAGCACCTCGCCCTCGTGCTGCGCGACGGTGGCGGTGAAGCCCTCGATCAGGAAGTTGGCGGCGTCGCCGACGGCCTTGCGGTCGACCATGAGCTGGTCATAGGTCTGCATGTCCATGAAGACGAAGTACTCGCCGTCCATGTACGAGAACTGCATGTCGCGCTTGTCGACAGTGGCCGTCTCGACCTTGACACCCGCGTTGAAGGTCTTGTCGACGACCTTGCCGGAGAGCACGTTCTTGAGCTTGGTGCGCACGAAGGCCGGGCCCTTGCCGGGCTTGACGTGCTGGAACTCGACGACGGACCAGAGCTGGCCGCCTTCGAGCTTGAGCACCAGGCCGTTCTTGAGGTCGTTCGTGGAAGCCACGGTTGCGGAATCTCCTGGACTGACGTACGACCCCGGGTCACGCGCCCAGCGGCTCCGGGGCAATGCCCCTGGGGTCGCTCAGAGCGCGAGCAGTTCCTTGGTCGTGATGGTGAGTAGCTCGGGTCCGCCGTCCGCCTCGGGGCGCACGACGAGCGTGTCATCGATCCGGACGCCGCCCCGGCCCGGGAGGTGGACCCCCGGTTCGACGGTGACCGGCACGCAAGCGTCCAGTTTACCCATGGCCGCGGGGGCCAGCTGCGGGTCCTCGTCGATTTCGAGTCCGACCCCGTGTCCGGTCAGCGGTGGCAGGGACTCCGCATAGCCCGCGGAGTCCAGTACCTGCCGTGCCGCGCGGTCCACGTCACGGTAGGCGGTGCCGGGCGCCAGGGACTCGCGTCCGGCCCGCTGGGCGGCGAACACGAGGTCGTACAGCTCGATCTGCCAGTCGGCGGGCGAGGTGCCGATCACGAAGGTGCGGCCGATCTCGCAGCGGTAGCCGCGGTAGGTGGCGCCGAGGCACACGGAGAGGAAATCGCCCTCCTCCACGCGCCGGTCGGTGGGGCGGTGGCCGCGGCGGCCGGCGTGCGGACCGGTGGCCACGGACGTCGGGAAGGCCGGGCCGTCGGCGCCGTGGTCGACCAGGCGCCGCTCCAGCTCCAGCGCGAGGTGCCGCTCGGTGCGGCCGACCAGGATGGACTCCAGCAGCTCGCCGAGGGCCTGGTCGGCGATCTCGGCGCCGATGCGGAGGCACGAGATCTCCTCCTCGTCCTTGACCACCCTGAGCTGCTCCACGGCTCCGCCGAGGTCGACGAGGCGGAGTCCGGGGGCGACGGAGGTGATGGCCCGGTGCCGGCTGACGGTGAGGTGGTGTTCCTCCACGGCGAGGCCGTCGGCGTCCTGGCCCACGGCCAGGTCGGCCGCGGCGACCGCCGGGTCGCCTCCGGGGGACGCGAGGACGTGCAGGCGCACGTTCTCGTCCGGCCGGCCCTCTGTGGGGCGGTCGTCGGGCGGACCCGCGCACACCAGGAGGTCCTCGCGCCTGCCGAGCAGGAGGACGGCGCCCTGGGGGGCGGCCCCCGCCAGATAGCGCACGTTGGCGGGGCGGCTGACCAGGGCGGCGGGGGCGCCGGCCGCGTTGCAGCGGTCCCTCAGCCGGGATCGGCGGTTCGCGTACACCTCTGACATGAGATGAGCGTAGGAGTTCTGCCCGGATTGTGCCGGTTGGCAAGGGCCGAGTGGGGACGGAGGCCGAGCCGGCGGGGGTACGCGGTGCCCGGGCCTCGGCCTCCCGGATGCCCTGGGGCGCGGCTGCGCGGATCCCGGGAGCCGGTCACACAGGGCCGCGGGGCAGGGTTCCGTGGGCCCAGCCCCGGACTCCACGCGCCGGGGACGGGGTGCCGCTTGCCCGGGCAGGACTCCACGCGCCCGGGACGGGGTGCCACTTGCCCGGGCAGGACCCCACGCGCCCGGGACGGGGTGCCGCTTGCCCGGGCAGGACCCCACGCGCCCGGGACAGGGCGCCGCTTGCCCGGGCAGGACCCCACGCGCCCGGGACGGGGTGCCGCTTGCCCTCGATGGGGCTCGGCGTACCGGGACGGAACTCCGCACGCCCGGAGCGGGGGGCTCCCGGTACCCGGGCGCGACTCCGCCTGCCCCGGTGGGTCCCACCCATGCCCGGGCGCGACTCCGCGCGCCCGGAGGGGGCTCCGCATGCCCGGGACAGGGTGCCGCCCTGCCCGGGACGGGGGGCTCCGCCGCCCGGGACGGGGGGCTCCGCCGCCCGGGACGGGGGGCTCCGCCGCCCGGGACGGGGGGCTCCGCCGCCC
>NZ_JBEXRO010000026.1:104459-121668 GCF_040613095.1 Streptomyces sp. NPDC006309
CGGGACGGGGGGCTCCGCCTGCCCGGGACGGGGGGCTCCGCCTGCCCGGGACGGGGGGCTCCGCCTGCCCGGGACGGGGGGCTCCGCCTGCCCGGGACGGGGGGCTCCGCCTGCCCGGGCGGATTCCCCGAGCCCGGGACCGACTCCGCCTGCCAGGACGGGGTGCCGCGTGCCCGGGACAGGGCTCCACGTGCCCGGGACGGGGGGTGCGCGGCCCGGGACGGGACTCCGCGTGCCCAGGCGGATTCCCCGTGCCCGGGACGGGACTCCGCGTGCCGCGTGCCCGGGACAGGGCTCCGCCTGCCGGGACGGGCCTCCGCCTGCCCGAGGCGGGACACCGGGAATCCCGGGAGCCGGTAGTGCAGGGCCCCTGGAGCGCAGCTCCGCGGGCCTCGGGGCCGCTCCGCCACGCCCCACAGCGCACCTCAGTCACGCGTCGGACACAGCTCAGTAGGCCCGAAACCGGCTCCGCCGCGCCCCACAGCGCACCTCAGTCACGCATCGGACACAGTTCAGTGGGCCCGGAACCGGCTCCGCCGCGCCCCGCAGCGCAGCTCAGTTGAGTGTCGGGCACGGGCTCAGTGGCCCGGAGCTTCGTGAGGCACCTCGCAGCGCCAGTCGGAGGAGGCACGGCACGCGTGTCTGGGAGCGCTGGGGCCCCCGGCGAACCGGGACCCGGTTCGCCGGCGGCGCGCCCGTGCGGCGCCGTGCCGGGTGGCCGGCGTCGTTTCGCGTGGCCCCGGAGGGAGCCGCCGCTCCCCCGGTCACCAGCTCGGCGGGCTCGCTATGGCTCTCGCCAGGACCTCGTCCAGGACGCGGGCCGTCGCGGGGACGTCCAGCTGGGAGTTGTCGATGATCGGCAGGCCCGAGCCGTACCAGCCGGCCATGCGGCCGTGGATGCGGGCCACCTCCTCGTCGGTGAGGCGGCGGTTCCCGCTGCGTTCGGCGTTGCGCTCCAGGACGATGTCCAGGCCCGGGAGGAGGACGACCGGGAGCAGACCAGGACCCACGTGCCGCTTCCAGCCGCCGAGGCCCACGACCGGGCGGTCCGGGAAGACGGCGTCGTCCAGGATGCAGGAGATGCCGTTGGCGAGGAAGTTGCGGGCGGCGAAGCCGCAGGTGCGGCGGGCCAGGCGGTACTGCGCCTCGGAGTTGTCGTTCCAGCCGGACTGGGGGTCGGCGAAGCCGGAACGGACCCATTCGCGGACGTCGTCCAGGCTGATGTGGGCCGTGGGGACGCGGCGGTGGTCCGCCCAGTACTTGGCGACGCTGGTCTTGCCCGCGCCCGCCGGACCGATGAGGAGGACGGCGAGGGTGGTGGCCGCCGGATCCGGGACCGTGACCATGGCGGGCGGCGCCGACGGCACGCCGGCCGGGCCGCCGGGTGGCAGCGGCACGTGCCCGGTGGTATCAGGGGCCGGCGGCGGGCCCGGGGTGGGCTGAGGAGGCGCGTGCCGCGGGGGCGCCGGCGGCACCGGGGCGGAGCCGGCGGGGGGCTGACGCGGCGGGCCGGGCGGGACGGGGAAGCCCGGCGGGGGGACGGGGGCGGGCCCCGGGGAGGCGCCCGGGGGCGGCCCCGGGTGGTGTGCGGCCGGCGCCCAGCCGGCATGCGGTCCCTGCCCCGGCCGGTGGGGCGGCGGCAGCGGAGACCCGACTGCGTGCTGCATCCGTTGCCACTCCGTCTCGTCGTCTTGGCTCGTCGGCCGCCGAGGCGTCCGAGTCGGTGTCGACACGCCCCTCCAGCTCACCCGCTCCAGGCAATTGGCGCCGGCGGCGAGGGTGCGCCCCCCGCTCGCCACCGAACGGTACCGTCCCCGGCCGTCGTTCGGTGAAACGACCGGGGGCGGCCCGAAGTGCCCGTTCCGGCGGGGAAGAAGCACGGACCGTCGGAGAACACCACCGGAGACGCACCCGCCTGACGCAGGAACCGGAACGCGGTACGCCGGGAGTGGTGTGGGACCTATTGGCCGACCTCGCCGTAGGCGGCGAGGAGTACGGCCGGGTCCGGGCCCTCCAGCAGGGTCGGCCGGGCCAGACCGTCCAGCACGACGAAGCGCAGCAGGTCGCCGCGGGACTTCTTGTCCACCTTCATCGTCTCCAGCAGCTTGGGCCACTGGTCGTAGCGGTAGTGCAGCGGCAGGCCGACGGATTCCAGGATGGCGCGGTGCCGGTCGGCCGTCGCGTCGTCCAGGCGGCCCGCCAGGCGGCCGAGTTCGGCGGCGAAGTGCATGCCGACGGCGACCGCGGCCCCGTGCCGCCACTTGTAGCGCTCGTTCTTCTCGATGGCGTGGCCGAGCGTGTGACCGTAGTTGAGGATCTCGCGCGGACCGGACTCCTTGAGGTCCGCGGAGACGACCTCGGCCTTGACCCGGATCGACCGCTCGATCAGCTCGGCCGTGTGCGGGCCCGCCGGGGTCCGGGCGGCCTCGGGGTCGGCCTCGATCAGGTCCAGGATCACCGGGTCGGCGATGAAACCGGCCTTGATGACCTCGGCGAGGCCGGAGACGTAGTCGTGGACCGGGAGGGAGTCCAGCGCGGCCAGGTCGCACAGCACGCCGGCCGGCGGGTGGAAGGCGCCGACCAGGTTCTTGCCCTCGGCCGTGTTGATACCGGTCTTGCCGCCGACCGCCGCGTCCACCATGGCCAGCACGGTGGTCGGGACGGCGATCCAGCGCACCCCGCGCAGCCAGGTCGCGGCGACGAAGCCGGCCAGGTCCGTGGTGGAGCCGCCGCCGACGCCGACGACGGCGTCGGTGCGGGTGAAGCCGGACTGGCCGAGCGCCTTCCAGCAGTAGGCGGCGACCTCGGCGGTCTTGGCCTCCTCCGCGTTGGGCACCTGGATGGCGACGGTCTCGTACCCCTGACCGGCCAGGTCGGCGCGGAGCGCGTCGCCGGTCTCGGCCAGCGACTCCGGGTGGATCACCGCGACCCGCTTGGCCTGCTCCCCGATCAACCCGGGCAGCTCGCCCAGCAGTTGCCGGCCGACGAGCACCTCGTACGGGTCGGTGCCCGCGGTGCCCGCGACCTGGATCCGGGTGACTGCCTCGCTCATGCTTGTTTCAACTCCAGTGCGTCCAGCGCTGCTTGCGTGACCTCTTCGGGGGTGCGGCCGTCCGTCGGCACCACGGCGGTGGCGACCTCCTCGTACAGGTGCCGCCGCGCCTCCATCAGCTCGCGCCACTGCTTGCGCGGGTTGACCGCGAGCAGCGGGCGGGCCACGTTGAGCCCGGTGCGCCTGACGGCCTCCTCGACCTCCATCGAGAGGTAGATCACCCGGTGCCCGGCGAGCGCGGCGCGGGTGTCCGGGTCGAGGACGGCACCGCCGCCGAGCGCGACGACGCCCTCGTGCTCGGCGAGCGCGGTCCGCACCGCCCGCTTCTCGATCGCACGGAAGGCGTCCTCGCCCTCGTCCACGAAGATCTCGGCGATGGCGCGGCCCTCGGCGGCGACGATGTCCTCGTCGGTGTCCCGGTAGCCGGCGCCGAGGCGCTCGGCGAGGAGCCGGCCGACGGTGGACTTGCCGACGCCCATCGGTCCGATCAGGACGACCGCTGGCACGGCACTCACCGGAACGCGAGGTTGTCGAGGTAGGACTGCACGTTGCGGCGCGTCTCGGGGACGGAGTCGCCGCCGAACTTCTCGGCGACCGCGTCGGCGAGGACGAGCGCGACCATGGCCTCGGCGACGATGCCGGCGGCCGGGACCGCGCAGACGTCGGACCGCTGGTGGTGGGCCTGGGTGGCCTCGCCGGTGACGACGTCCACCGTCCGCAGGGCCCGGGGCACGGTCGCGATCGGCTTCATGGCCGCGCGGACGCGCAGCAGCTCACCGGTGGTGAGACCGCCCTCGGTGCCGCCGGAACGGCCGGTGGAGCGGCGGATGCCCTCGGGGGTGGTGACGATCTCGTCGTGCGCCTGCGAGCCGGGCACCCGGGCGAGGCCGAAGCCGTCGCCGACCTCGACGCCCTTGATCGCCTGGATGCCCATGAGGGCGGCGGCCAGGCGGGCGTCCAGGCGCCGGTCCCAGTGCACGTGCGAGCCGAGACCGACCGGTACGCCGTAGGCCAGCACCTCGACCACGCCGCCGAGCGTGTCGCCGTCCTTGTGGGCCTGGTCGATCTCCGCGACCATCGCCTTCGAGGCGTCGGCGTCCAGGCAGCGCACCGGGTCGGCGTCGAGCTTCTCGACGTCGGCCGGGGTGGGATGGACGCCGTACGGGGCCTTGGCGGCGGCCAGCTCCACGACGTGGGAGACGATCTCGATGCCGGCCGTCTCCTTCAGGTACGACCGGGCGACCGCGCCGAGCGCCACCCGCGCGGCGGTCTCGCGGGCGGAGGCGCGCTCCAGGATCGGACGGGCCTCGTCGAAGCCGTACTTCTGCATGCCGGCGAGGTCGGCGTGGCCGGGGCGCGGGCGGGTCAGCGGGGCGTTGCGGGCCAGGCCCGCGAGGATCTCGGGGTCGACCGGGTCGGCCGCCATGACCTGCTCCCACTTCGGCCACTCGGTGTTGCCCACCATGACCGCGACCGGAGAGCCGAGGGTCAGGCCGTGCCGGACCCCGCCCAGGAAGGTGACCTCGTCCCGCTCGAACTTCATGCGCGCACCGCGGCCGTAGCCGAGCCGCCGCCGCGCAAGGTGGTCCGCCACCATCTCCGTGGTGATCGGCACGCCGGCGGGAAGGCCCTCCAGCGTCGCGACAAGTGCGGGACCGTGCGACTCGCCCGCGGTCAGCCAACGCAGCCTGCTCAACGATGCTCCTCAGTGTTCGCGCCCGGTACTGCCCGGCGTACGCGGGTGTGTGCGTACGGCGACGGTGCGACCGGGTGCGCGATCCCGGTACGCCACCCCCGATCCTCCCACGTCCGGGGGGCGCGGCGGCCTCCGGTCCACAGGACGGACGCCTCGCGGCGGTGTCAGCGGGCGGCTAGCGCGTGCTCGCCGGCGCGGCGCATGGCCTCCACCGGGGCCGGCGCCCGCCCGGTCATCCGCTCGACCTGGAGGACGGCCTGGTGCACCAGCAGGTCCAGGCCGCTGACCACGGCGCCGCCGACCATGGACCAGCGGGCCGCCAGCTCGGTGGGCCAGGGCTCGTAGAGCACGTCGAAGAGGGTGGCGGGGCGTTCGGG
Source organism: Streptomyces sp. NPDC006309 (assembly GCF_040613095.1). Lineage (NCBI taxonomy): Bacteria > Bacillati > Actinomycetota > Actinomycetes > Kitasatosporales > Streptomycetaceae > Streptomyces > Streptomyces sp. NPDC006309. Next base: position 109,585 of record NZ_JBEXRO010000026.1, read on the forward strand.
TACGGCGGCGGCGAGGGCGTCGGTCGTGCCGGCGGGCGTGGTGGCGATCACCAGCGGGGCACGCAGCGCCTCGGCGGCGTCGGCCCAGTCGGCCGTACGGACCTCCACGTCGAGCCGCTCGCCCCACTGCCGCATCTCGGCGGCGCGGGCCGCGCTGCGGACGTAGGCGACGACCTCGCCGGTGCAGACGCGGGCCAGCGCGGCGAGCGCGGAGGAGGCGGTGGCGCCGGCGCCGAGGATCGCGGCGGAGTCGACCTGCTCGATGCCGTGCTCGCGCAGGGCGGCCACCATGCCCGGGATATCGGTGTTGTCGCCGATCCGGCGGCCGTCCTCGGCAAAGACGACCGTGTTGACCGCGTCGACGGAGGCCGCCGTCTGGCTGACCTCGTCCAGCAGTGGCATGACCGCCCGTTTCAGCGGCATGGTCAGCGACAGCCCCGCCCACTCCGGTCCGAGCCGGTCCAGGAAGCCGGGCAGGGCGGCCTCGTCGACCTCGAAGCTGTCGTAGGACCAGCCGGTGAGCCCGAGCGCGTCGTAGGCGGCGCGGTGCAGCACCGGGGAGAGGGAGTGGGCGATGGGTGAACCGAGCACGGCGGCCCGGCGGCCGTCGGCTGCCCTTGCTGTCATGGAAACCTGTCCTTGGAGCCTCACGGGTGCGGGCGTGTCCACGCGTCCGGGCCGCGTTCTTCCTCGCGTACGCCCGGAGATCCGTCCCGCCGTCAGTTCTTCTTTCTCGACGCGTTCCACTCGTTGACGAGCTTCTCGTGGTCCTGGAGCGTCTTGGTGAACTTGCTGGTCTTGCCGTCCATGGAGATGAAGTAGTACCAGCCGTCGTGCGTCGGATCGAGCGCTCCCCTGAGAGCTTCCTCGCCGGGGTTGTCGATGGGGCCCGGCGGCAGGCCCTTGGAGAAGTACGTGTTGTAGGGGTTGTCGTACTTGCGCAGCTCGGCGATGCTGAGGTCGATCTTCGACTGGTTCTTCACATAGTTGTAGGTGGAGTCGAACTCCAGCCGGCCGTACGTCTGCGGGTTGTCGGGCTCGAGGCGGTTGTAGACGACCTCGGCCATCTTGCGGAAGTCGTCGTGGCTGGTGCCCTCGGCCTGCGCCAGGCTCGCCACGGTCAGCAGCTGCCACGGGCTGTCCAGGCCGAGCGACCTGGCCCGGCTCTCCACGCCCAGCTCCTGGAACTTGGCGGTGGCCTGGGACACCATCTTCTTCAGGACGGCCTCGGGTTTCTGGCCCTTGACGACGGCGTAGCTGGAGGGGTAGAGGAAGCCTTCCAGCGGATCCTTCAGATAAGGGTGGTTCAGCGCCCAGCCGGGCAGCCCGAGGTGCCTGTAGTCCTTCTTCGCGACCCGTGCCGTGGTGCCGGCCGCCACCTGAAGGCGCTTGTCGATCAGTGCGTAGACGGCCGTGTTGCGCAGGCCCTCGGCGATGATCAGATTGCTGCGGCTCTTCGGGCTGAGCATCAGTTGCACCGCGCTCGCGGCGGACATCTGCTTCTCCAGGGTGTAGACACCGTCCTGGATCGACTTGCCCTGGGGGTTGGCCTGGAGCGCGGAGACGAACGCGGCGGCGCTCTCCACGATGTCCGCCTCGTGCAGCTTCTGGCCGATCTCCCAGCCGCCCGCGTTCTTGGGGATCTCCACCGTGACCTGCTGGCCGTTTCCGCTGCCCGCGTAGTCGGGGGCCGCGCCGAAACGGTTCTGGTAGAACTTCCAGCCGAAGTAGCCGACCCCGCCGAGGCCGCCGCCGAAGACCAGGACGACCACCATGCAGGCGCAGCCGGTGCGGCCCTTCTTGCTCTTGACGGGTTTCTTGCCGCGCCGCTCGCGCCGGGTCCGCAGCTCGTGTTCCTCGTCGTCGTCCGCGTCGACGCCACCGCCCGCGAGGACGGCGTGCTCCTCCTCGGCCGGCGCCTCCGGCTCCGGGTCGGGGCGTCTGCGGCTGGGCGGCACCGGCGGCGGATATGCCTCGTCCGTGCCGTACAGGTCGGGCTGCTCCCCGCCGTACGCCACGGGCTGCTGCCCGTAGGGGTCACCCGGGTCGGCTGCGTACGGCACCTGGCCGTGGGTGCCGGTGGCGTCCCAGCCGCCCTGCTGGAACTGGTGCGGGGCGTGCCCGGCGAACTCCTCGTCGTAGCGGGGCTCGCCGTGTCCCTGGTCGTACGGGTGCTGCTGTGCGCCGTGGCCGGGCTGCTGGCTCCAGTCGCCGTACTGCGGCTCCTGCGGATGGTGCTGCGACCGGTCGCCGTAGGGGGACTGCTGACCCTGCTGGGCCTGCTGTCCTTCCCATCCGCCGTCCCCGTACGACGGGTCCTGCGGATGCCACGGTTCGGAGCCCGGGCCCCGGCCATACTCAGTCATCGATCCCCTAGAGCCGCGAGGCCGGCGGTCACTCGGCCGGTGGGCCGGTGTCCGCTCCGCCTCTTGCTGTGCGCCGGCTGTTCGAACACCGGCGCATCGCGCGGAACGTTACCGTATCGCGATCAGATGACCACTTCGACGCCTTCGCCGGGTGCGCTGCCTGACACCCGTTCGGATTCCAGGGCCTGCTGCAAAATGATGACCGCGGCCGCCTGGTCGATGACCGCGCGGCCCTTCTTCGACCTCACGCCCGAGGCGCGCAGCCCCTGACTGGCCGTCACGGTCGTCATCCGCTCGTCCAGCAGGCGCACCGGCACCGGCCTGATACCGCCGGCCAGTTCCTGGGCGAAGGCGCGCACCTTGACCGCGGCCGGTCCCTCGCCCCCCTTGAGGGAGCGGGGGAGACCGACGACGACCTCGATCGGTTCGTACTCCTCGACCAGTTGCCGCAACCGGCGGTGGGCGGCGGGGACGTCCCGGCCGGGGACGGTCTCCACCGGGGTGGCGAGGATCCCGTCGGGGTCGCACGAGGCGACCCCGATCCGGGCGTCCCCGACGTCGATCGCGAGCCGGCGTCCTCTGCGCATCGTGATGGCCGTCCCCTACTTGGCGGTCTCGGCGACGAGCCGCTCGACGGCTTCGACGGCCTCGCCGACGGCGGCCGGGTTCTGGCCGCCGCCCTGGGCGACGTCCGGCTTGCCGCCACCGCCGCCGCCGAGGGTCTTGGCGGCGGTCCGGACCAGGTCACCGGCCTTCAGCCCGCGCTCGCGGGCGGCCTCGTTGGTGGCGATGACCGTCAGCGGCTTGCCGTTGCTGACGGTGAACAGGGCGACCACGGCCGCCCGACCGCCCTGGATCCGGCCGCGCACGTCCAGGACCAGCCTGCGCAGGTCGTCCGGGGTGGTGCCGTCCGGGACCCGGCCGGTGACGACGGCCACGCCGCGCACGTCCGTGGCGGACTCGGCGAGACCGGCGGCGGCCTGGAGCACCTTCTCGGCGCGGAACCGCTCGATCTCCTTCTCGGCGTCCTTGAGCTTGCCGAGCATGGCGGAGACCTTCTCCGGCAGCTCCTCCGGGCGGCCCTTGACCAGCTCCTGGAGCTGGGCGACGACCGTGTGCTCGCGGGCGAGGAAGTGGTAGGCGTCCACACCGACGAGGGCCTCGATACGGCGCACTCCCGAGCCGATGGAGGACTCGCCGAGCAGCTTCACCAGGCCCAGCTGGGCGGTGTTGTGCACGTGCGTGCCGCCGCACAGCTCCTTGGAGAAGTCGCCGATGGTCACCACGCGGACCCGCTCGCCGTACTTCTCGCCGAACTCGGCGATGGCGCCCTGCTTCTTGGCCTCGTCGATGCCCATGACCTCGGCGTGCACGTCGAGGTCGCGGGCGAGGACCTCGTTGATCTTCTGCTCGACGTCGGTCATCACGGCCGTCGGGACGGCGGACGGGGAGCCGAAGTCGAAGCGGAAGCGGCCGGGCTGGTTCTCGGAACCGGCCTGGGCGGCCGTCGGGCCGAGGGCGTCCCGCAGGGCCTGGTGGGTCAGATGGGTGGCCGAGTGGGCGCGGGCGATGGCCTTGCGGCGGCGCGAGTCGATCGAGGCGTGGGCCCTGGCGCCGACGGTGACCTCACCGACCTGGACGACGCCCTTGTGGACGTACACGCCCGGGACCGGCTTCTGGCAGTCGCGGACCTCGATCACGGCACCGGACTCGACCCTGATGCGGCCGGTGTCACCGATCTGGCCGCCGCCCTCGGCGTAGAAGGGCGTGCGGTCCAGGACGACCTCGACCTCGTCGCCCTCGCTGGCGGCCGGCGAGGAGACGCCGTCGACGAGGAGGCCCACGATCGTGGTCTCGCTCTCGGTGTCGGTGTAGCCGGTGAAGTCGGTGGCACCGGCGGAGTCGGCGATCTCGCGGTAGGCACCCATGTCGGCGTGGCCGGTCTTCTTGGCCTGGGCGTCGGCCTTGGCGCGCTCCCGCTGCTCCTTCATCAGGCGGCGGAAGCCGTCCTCGTCCACGGAGAGGCCCTGCTCGGCGGCCATCTCCAGGGTGAGGTCGATGGGGAAGCCCCAGGTGTCGTGGAGCAGGAAGGCCTTGTCGCCGGAGAGGACCGTGCCGCCGGACTGCCGGGTCTCGGTGACGGCGGTGTCGAGGATGTTGGTGCCGGCCTTCAGCGTCTTGAGGAAGGCGTTCTCCTCGGCGACGGCGACCTTCTCGATGCGCTCGCGGTCGGTGACCAGTTCGGGGTACTGCCGGCCCATCATGGCGATCACGACGTCGATCAGGTCGTGGACGACCGGGCCGGTGGCGCCGAGCAGCCGCATGTTGCGGATGGCGCGGCGCATGATGCGGCGCAGTACGTAGCCGCGGCCCTCGTTGCCGGGCGTGACGCCGTCGCCGATGAGCATGGTGGCGGTGCGCATGTGGTCGGTGACGACACGGAGGGAGACGTCCGAGGCCTGGGCGTCGCCGTAGCGGACACCGGTCAGCTCGGTGGCCTTCTCGATGACGGCCATCGACGTGTCGATCTCGTACATGTTCCGCACGCCCTGGAGGATCATGGCGAGCCGCTCCAGGCCGAGGCCCGTGTCGATGTTCTTGCTCGGCAGGTCCCCGAGGATCTCGAAGTTGTCCTTGCCGATGCCCTCACCCCGCTCGTACTGCATGAAGACGAGGTTCCAGATCTCCACGTACCGCTCGTCGTTGACGGCGGGGCCGCCCTCGGCGCCGAACTCGGGGCCGCGGTCGTAGTTGATCTCGGAGCAGGGGCCGCAGGGGCCGGGGACGCCCATGGACCAGTAGTTGTCCTTCATGCCCAGGCGCTGGATGCGCTCCTTGGGCACGCCGACGACCTCGTGCCAGATCCGCTCGGCCTCGTCGTCCTCCTGGTAGACGGTGATCCACAGGCGCTCGGGGTCGAGGCCGTAACCGCCCTTGTCCTGGGGGCTGGTGAGCAGCTCCCAGGCGAGTTCGATGGCGCCTTCCTTGAAGTAGTCGCCGAAGGAGAAGTTGCCGCACATCTGGAAGAAGGTGCCGTGGCGCGTGGTCTTGCCGACCTCTTCGATGTCCGGCGTGCGCACGCATTTCTGCACGCTGGTGGCGCGGCTGAACGGAGGCTTGACCTCACCCAGGAAGTAGGGCTTGAAGGGGACCATGCCGGCGGGGACGAGGAGCAGAGTCGGGTCGTCCGCGATGAGCGACGCCGAAGGGACGACGGTGTGCCCGCGCTCCTCGAAGAAGCTCAGCCAGCGGCGGCGAATCTCGGCCGACTCCATCAGTAGTCCTCATTCCGGTTGTGCGTGTACGTCGGGTTCTCGATGTACTTCGGGTTGCTGCGGTCGTTGTCGATGGCGGCGTACCGCCGGGGGGCGGCCGGTCCGGGGGGCGCGTCGATACCCAGCGCCTCCCCCAGCTCGGCCTCGCGCCGCGCCATGTTGTCGCGCACGTCGAGCGCGAAACCGACCGCGCGGTCCTTCATCCGCTGACCGGTCTCCAGCGCCTTGTTCGCCGCGGTGACGGCCAGGCTCTCCGGGGTCAGCTGCCTGAGCTTGCGGTTGACCTTGGTGGTGGCCCACACACCGGCGGCGGCACCCGTGGTGAACCAGAACGTACGGCGGAACATATGACCGGCTCTCCTACGTTTCGGTGTTTCCGCGGTTCCGCCTGCTGCGCCGTGCGGCCGGCACCGTCCGGCCCACGATGACGGTACGCCGGGACGGCGCGGCGGGCGCGTCCTCCTTGCGGCCGCCCAGCGCCCGGCGGACGCCGTAGCCGAAGGCCGCGACCTTGACCAGCGGGCCGCCGAAGGTCGAGGCGACTGTGGTGGACAGCGCGGAGGCGTTGGACGTGACTTCCTGGACGTCCGAGGCGATCGCGTCGACCCGGTCGATCTGCGTCTGCGCGGAGCGCACCGCCCGGGAGGCGTCGGCCAGCAGCGGGACCGCCTGGTCGGTCACGTCCGCCACGAGCTCGGTGGTCGCCTTGAGCGTCTGGGCCAGCCTCGCCAGTGCCACGGCGAGGAAGGAGACCAGGATCGCCCAGAAGACGGCCACCAGAATCCCGGCCACCTCTCCACCGGACACTGTGCGCACCCGCTCCCTGAAACGTGCTCTGAACATCGGAACCATGAAAAAAGCAGTGCCCCGAGCCTATCGCGCCGGGGCCGGGGCTCCGCACCGGATCAGGCGGGCGCACCGGCGGAGTCGCGGGAAGCGATTGTACGGATTGAACACACTTCAGTACTCTCCGTGTCCCATGCGAGGTCCTCAGGTCCCCGGCCCATGGGCGGACGCCGATCCGCCCCTCGAACTCACCGCCTTCGTCGGGCGGTCGGCCGAACTGGCCGCGCTCACTGCGGCACTCGGCCGGGCGCGGCTGGTGACCGTGACCGGCACGGGCGGGGTCGGCAAGTCCCGGCTCGCCGTGCGCGTGGCGGCGCGCTGGGCGGCCGGTGCGCCGGGGGCCGCGGGCTGGGGGCGGGTGGACCTGGCGGCCGTGCGCGATCCGCAGTTCGTGGAGTACGCGGTCATGGAGGCGCTGGGCCTGACCGGCCGGACCAGCCGCCTGCCCCGCGAGACGCTGCTGGAGCACCTGGCCGGCCGGCGGATGCTCCTGGTGCTGGACGGGTACGAGCATCTGGCGCCGGCCTGTGCCGAGCTGGTGGCGGAGCTGCTGCGGAAGCTGCCGCGGCTGGGGGTGCTGGCCGTGGGCCGGCGCCCGCTGGGTCTGGCGGGCGAGCGGCTGTTCCCGCTGGCCCCGCTCGGCGAGGACGAGGCGGTGGAGCTGTTCACGGACCGGGCGCGCGAGCAGGGCGTCACGGTGGCCGACGGCGCGGAGGTACGGGAGCTGTGCCGCCGGCTGGACGGGATCCCGCTGGCGCTGGAGCTGGCGGCGGGGCGGCTGCGGGCGCTGTCCCCCGCGCAGCTGCTCCAGCGACTGGACGACCGGTTCCGGCTGCTGACCGGCGGCGGCCGGGACGCGCTCCCCCGGCACCAGACGCTGCGTACGGCGATCGGCTGGAGTCACGAGCTGTGCACGCCCGCCGAGCGGCTGCTGTGGGCGCGGCTGTCGGTGTTCGCCGGGACCTTCGACCTGGACGCGGCCGAGTACGTGTGCAGCGGGGACGGGCTGGCCGCGGAGGACGTCCTGGACGTGCTGTCGGAGCTGCTCGCCCAGTCGGTCGTCTCCCGCGAGGAGACCCCGGCGGGCCCCCGCTACGGGATGCTGGACACCGTCCGGGCCTACGGCGCCGACTGGCTGGAGGCGACCGGGGACGCGGAACGGCTGCGGCGGCGGCACCGCGACTGGTACCTCGGTCTCGCCACCATGTGCGAGCTGGACTGGTTCTCGCCCCGGCAGCGGGAGGTGGCCGCGCGGGTGGACGCCGAGCTGCCCAATCTGCGGGCCGCGCTGGACGTGTCCCTGACCGACCCGGAGGGCGCGCACCTCGGCCAGTACCTGGCGGGCTCGCTGTGGTTCTGCTGGGTGGGCTGCGGGCGGCTCGCGGAGGGGCGGCGCTGGCTGGAGCGCAGCGTGGAACTGGAGTCGGGGTACGAGCGGTCCCGGCTGAAGGCGCTGTGGGTGCTCGGCTACGTTGCGGTGCTCCAGGGCGACGCCGTGCCCGCGCTGAAGGCCCTCCGGGCCTGCCGCGAACAGGCGGAACGGGAGGCCGACCCGACGGCACTGGCGTACGCGGAGCACCGCACCGGCTGTCTGGCCCTGGTCACGGACGACATGGCCCGCGCGGAGACCCTGCTGCGGTCGGCGCTGGCCCGCTACCAGGAGATCGGCGAGCTGAACAGCAATGTGCTGATGGGCCAGGTGGAGCTGGCGATGACCCGCGTGTTCCAGGGGGACCTGCCGGACGCGGTGCGCCTGTGCGAGGACGTGCGCCGGGTGTGCGACGACCACGGGGAGCGGTGGGCCCGGTCGTACGCCCTGTACGTGCTGGCGTACGCGGCCTGGCTGGACGGGGACAGCCGCGGTGCGCGGGAGCTGCTGGCGGACTGTCTGGGCCACGCGCACGCCTTCCACGACCTGCTGGCCTGTGTCCTGGTGATCGAGCTGCTGGCGCTGGTGACGGTGACCGACGGCGACGCGGCGGAGGCGGCCGTGCTCCAGGGCGCGGCGGGCCGGCTGTGGCCGTCGGTGGGACTGCCGCTGTTCGGCTCGGTGCACTACAACGCCCCGCACGAGAGGTGCGAGGCGTCCGCACGGCAGGCGCTCGGCGACGCGCGGTACGAGGCGTACGTACGGGAGGGGGCCGGGCTGGGCCGGGAGGCGGCGGTGGCACGGGCGCTGGGACACGGCGGGCCCCGGCCGCCGGCCGGGCTGCCGGGGCCGCGCGGGCCGGTGCCCGGGGACGGCGGCACGGACGGCGGTACGGGCGGGAGGCGCGAGGAGGCCGGGAAACACGAACCCGCCGCCTCGCCCACCCGGAAGGGCGGGGAGACGGCGGGCTGAGGACTTACGCCGTGACCGGGATCAGCGGGCGTAGTACTCGACGACGAGCTGCTCGTCGCAGATCACCGGGATCTCCTTGCGGTTCGGCTCGCGGTCCAGGCGGAAGGCCAGGGCGCGGAGGTTCACCTGGAGGTAGCGCGGGATCTCGCCGTCGGGGGCGAAGCCACCCTCACGGGCGACCTGGAACAGCGTCTTGTCCTTGGAGCGGTCGCGGACCTGCACGACGTCGTCCGGGCGGACACGGAAGGACGGCTTGTCGACCTTCTGACCGTTGACCTGGATGTGGCCGTGGACGACCATCTGGCGGGCCTGGTAGATCGTGCGGGCGATGCCCGAACGCAGGACCAGCGCGTCGAGACGGCGCTCGAGCTCGATGATCAGGGCCTCACCGGTCTTGCCCTGCACCTTGGAGGCACGCTCGTAGGCGCGGACGAGCTGGCGCTCGGACACGTCGTACTGCGCGCGCAGACGCTGCTTCTCCAGCAGACGGACCTTGTAGTCCGAGTTCTGCTTGCGGCCGCGGCCGTGCTCACCCGGCGGGTAGGGGCGGGCCTCGAAGTACTTGACGGCCTTCGGGGTCAGCGCGATGCCGAGGGCACGCGACTTCTTGACCTTGGGGCGGGACTGGTTCGCCACTGTCTGTGTCTCTTTTCGTGAAATTCCGGCTTGTCAGCGTTTAGGGAGGTCGCATCCGCAGCCGGGAGAACCCGCCGGGTCCGCAGGGGACCTGCCGGGCAGCCGCTTCCCTGGTCTGGGCACATACGTGCAGCACGCGAGTGGCCCACCGACCGTCCCGTAACCGCGGGTGGTGGTGGGCTGCCCGCGACACCGTTCGACGGTGCGCGACGCTCCTGGAGCCGGTCCGCGAGGGACCGGAGCTCCGGCTGGCTCTCCCGCTCTGACGGCACGGGAGTCAGCACTTCGGAGCAGTCTACAGGGTGGTCAGGACCGCTTGCGACCGAGGTGTTCGCGGGTCCACTCGACCGCGTCCGCGTACCGGGCCTCGGCGCCGTGCCGGGTCGGCGTGTAGTACGCGCGGTCCCGGAGGGCGTCCGGGGCGTACTGCTGCCGGGCGATGCCCTCGGGCAGGTCGTGCGGGTACACATAGCCCTGCGCGTGACCGAGGTCGGCGGCGCCCTTGTAGTGCCCGTCGCGCAGGTGCGGCGGGACGGGCCCGGCCAGACCCTTGCGTACGTCCTCCCGCGCGGCGCCGATCGCGGTGGTCGCGCTGTTGGACTTGGGCGCGAGGGCCAGGGCGATCGTGGCGTGGCTGAGGGTGAGCGCGGCCTCGGGGAAGCCGATCATGGCGACGGCCTGGGCGGCGGCGACGGCGATGGGCAGCGCGTTCGGGTCGGCCAGGCCGATGTCCTCGCTGGCGGAGATCATCAGCCGGCGGGCGATGAAGCGGGGGTCCTCGCCCGCCTCGATCATGCGGGCCAGGTAGTGCAGGGCCGCGTCGACGTCGGAGCCGCGGATGGACTTGATGAGGGCGCTGGCGACGTCGTAGTGCTGGTCCCCGTCGCGGTCGTACTTCACCGCGGCCCGGTCGACGGTCTGCTCCAGCGTCCGCAGGCTGATCTCGCTCTCGCCCTGGGCCAGGGCGGCCCCGGCCGCGGCCTCCAGGGCCGTCAGGGCGCGGCGGGCGTCACCGCCGGCGATCCGCAGCAGGTGCTCCTCGGTGTCCGCGGGCAGGGCGACGGCGTCCTTCAGACCGCGCTCGGCGGCGAGGGCCCGGCGGAGCAGGCCGCGGACGTCGTCGTCGGTGAGCGGCTCCAGGGTCAGGAGCAGGGAGCGGGAGAGCAGCGGGGAGATCACCGAGAAGTACGGGTTCTCCGTCGTGGCCGCGATCAGGGTCACCCAGCGGTTCTCGACGGCCGGCAGGAGGGAGTCCTGCTGGGCCTTGCTGAAGCGGTGGATCTCGTCGAGGAAGAGGACGGTCTCCTTGCCGAAGCCGCCGACGGCGCGGCGGGCGCCGTCGATGACCGCGCGGACCTCCTTGACGCCCGCGGTGATCGCGGACAGCTCCACGAACCGCTTGTCGGTCGCCTTCGACACGACGTAGGCCAGGGTCGTCTTGCCGGTGCCGGGCGGGCCCCACAGGACCACCGAGGAGGGCCCGGCGGGGCCGCCGGAGCCCTCGCCCACCAGCCGGCGCAGTGGCGAGCCGGGTTTCAGCAGATGCTGCTGGCCCACGACCTCGTCCAGCGTGCGCGGGCGCATGCGCACGGCCAGGGGGCTGCCTGCCGGGTCCTTCTCCTGGCGTTCTTCCGCCGCGGCGGTGAATAGGTCGGGTTCCACGTCAAAACCCTAGAACACGGCACTGACAACGCGGGAACCGCCGTCAGCTGGTCCAGAAGTCCCACCAGCGGGTCAGCACGAGCATGCCGATGATGCCGACGTGCAGGACCGGCAGCACCCAGGTGAACTCGCCGAAGAAGGACCTCAGCGGGCGGGGGGCCGGCAGGAAGCCGTTGCGGACGTTGAACGAGGTGACGTACCAGAACATGACGATCGTGGCGACCCAGGCCAGCGAGCACCACAGGCACAGGGCGTTGATCCGGTACAGGGACTGGAACTGGAGCCAGGTGCAGAAGGCGACGCCGAAGAGGGTGCCGGCGTTGAAGGTCAGCCAGTACCAGCGCGGGAAGCGGGCGCGGGCCAGCAGGGACATGCCGACGCAGACGACGATGCCGTAGCAGACCAGGCCGAGCATCGGGTTGGGGAAGCCGAACGCGGCGGCCTGCTTGCTCTCCATCACGCTGCCGCAGGAGACGACCGGGTTCAGGCTGCATCCGGGGGTGAAGGTCTTCCCCGCGACCTTGGCTTCCAGGAGCTTGAACTTGTCGATCGTGATGACCCAGGCGGCCAGCAGTCCGGCCGCGCCGGTGATCACCAGCAGCAGGGCGAGGGCGCGGCCGGCGCCTTCGGTGCGCGGGGCGTCGGCGGCGCGCCCGGGACCGGGAGCCGTGGAGACGTCGTTGACTGTCGTCTTGCTCATCACGCCGATTCCGTCACTTGAGAGTCGGGACCTGCTTCGGGCAGGGGCCATTGTGCCGCACGCGCACGGGTGCGCACCGTTCGCTCCGGATAAGGATGTTGGTACGACAAAGGCGCCGGACGCCCCAGCGGGAAGCGTCCGGCGCCCACGCGCGCGGGTGCGGCTAGGTTCTGTCCGGCGGATCATGTGACTGTCGGATCCTTTGCTCGTTGTGCCCTGCATGGGGCGGGGTGATCTGACCAATGCCGAATGGGTTCG
>NZ_JBEXRO010000027.1:0-74963 GCF_040613095.1 Streptomyces sp. NPDC006309
GGCTTCGCCTCGGGCTCGTGGGTGGGCGGGACCGACCTGGGCCCGCCGCTCACGCGGAAGGGCCCCGTACGCGCGTACGGGGCCCTTCCGCGTGAGCGGCTACGACCGGCTGCGTCCGGAGGTCACGCGGTACACGTCGTACACGCCCTCCACGCCCCGGACGGCCTTCAGGACGTGACCGAGGTGCTTCGGGTCGCCCATCTCGAAGGTGAAGCGGGAGGTGGCGACCCGGTCGCGGGAGGTCTGCACCGCGGCGGAGAGGATGTTGACGTGCTGGTCGGACAGGACGCGGGTGACGTCCGACAGCAGGCGGGAGCGGTCCAGCGCCTCGACCTGGATGGCGACCAGGAAGACCGAGGACTGGGTGGGTGCCCACTCGACCTCGAGGATGCGCTCCGGCTCACGGGAGAGCGAGTCGACGTTGACGCAGTCGCTGCGGTGCACCGAGACGCCGCTGCCGCGCGTGACGAAGCCGATGACCGGGTCGCCGGGGACCGGTGTGCAGCAGCGGGCCAGCTTGACCCACACGTCGTCGACACCCTTGACGACGACGCCCGGGTCGGCGCTGGAGCGGCGTTTGCGGCTGCGTCCGCGCGCCGGCGGGACCGACTCGTCGATCTCCTCGGTGGCGGCCTCCTCGCCGCCCAGGGCCTGCACCAGTTTCTGGACGATGTTCTGCGCGGAGACATGGCCCTCGCCGATCGCCGCGTACAGCGCGGAGATGTCCGAGTAGCGCATCTCGTGGGCGAGCGTGACGAGGGAGTCGCCGGTGAGGATGCGCTGGATCGGCAGGTTCTGCTTGCGCATGGCCCGCACGATGGCGTCCTTGCCGTGCTCGATCGCCTCGTCGCGGCGTTCCTTGGAGAACCAGGCGCGGATCTTGTTGCGTGCCCGCGGCGACTTGACGAAGCCGAGCCAGTCGCGGGACGGGCCGGCGCCGGTCGCCTTGGAGGTGAAGACCTCCACCAGGTCGCCGTTGTCCAGGGTGGATTCGAGCGGCACGAGGCGGCCGTTGACCCGCGCTCCTATGGTGCGGTAGCCGACCTCGGTATGGACCGCGAACGCGAAGTCCACCGGGGTGGACCCGGCCGGCAGCGCTATGACGTCGCCCTTGGGCGTGAAGACGAAGACCTCGTTGCGGGACAGGTCGAAGCGCAGGGACTCCAGGAACTCGCTGGGGTCCTCGGTCTCCTTCTGCCAGTCCAGCAGCTGCCGCAGCCACGCCATGTCGTTGATGGCGTCCTTGTCCTTGCCGGAGGCCTTCGGCACGTCGGTGCGGACCTTGGAGGCCCTGGCGACGGCCTCCTGCTTGTACTTCCAGTGCGCGGCGATGCCGTACTCGGCGCGGCGGTGCATGTCGAACGTGCGGATCTGGAGTTCGACCGGCTTGCCGTTGGGCCCGATGACCGTCGTGTGCAGCGACTGGTACATGTTGAACTTCGGCATCGCGATGTAGTCCTTGAACCGGCCGGGGACCGGGTTCCATCGCGCGTGGACGGTGCCGAGGGCGGCGTAGCAGTCGCGGACCGTGTCGACGAGGACGCGGATGCCGACCAGGTCGTAGATCTCGGCGAAGTCGCGGCCCCGCACGATCATCTTCTGGTAGACGCTGTAGTAGTGCTTCGGGCGGCCGGTGACGGTCGCCTTGATGCGGGCGGCCCGCAGGTCGGCCTGGACCTCGTCGGTCACTATGGCCAGGTACTCGTCACGCTTCGGCGCCCGCTCGGCCACCAGCCGTACGATCTCGTCGTACATCTTGGGGTAGAGGATCGCGAACGCGAGGTCCTCCAGCTCCCACTTGATGGTGTTCATGCCGAGGCGGTGGGCGAGCGGCGCGTAGATCTCCAGCGTCTCGCGCGCCTTCTTCTCCTGCTTCTCGCGCTTGAGGTAGCGCATGGTGCGCATGTTGTGCAGGCGGTCGGCGAGCTTGATGACCAGGACGCGGGGGTCCTTGGCCATGGCGACGACCATCTTGCGCACGGTCTCGGCCTGCGCGGCCTCGCCGAACTTGACCTTGTCCAGCTTGGTGACGCCGTCGACGAGCAGGGCGACGGTGTCGCCGAAGTCGCGGCGCAGCTGGTCGAGGCCGTACTCGGTGTCCTCGACGGTGTCGTGCAGCAGGCCGGCCATCAGCGTGGCCGGGTCCATGCCCAGCTCGGCCAGGATGGTGGTGACGGCGAGCGGGTGCGTGATGTACGGGTCGCCGCTCTTGCGCTTCTGGCCGCGGTGCCAGCGCTCGGCGACCTGGTAGGCGCTCTCGATCTGGCGCAGCGTGGAGTTCTCGGTCTTGGGGTCGTTGCTGCGCACTATCCGCAGCAGCGGCTCCAGGACGGGGTTGTACGGGTTCGCGCGCTGGACGCCCAGGCGGGCGAGGCGGGCCCGGACGCGGTTGGAGGAACCGGTGCGGGCCGACGGGGTGGGGGGCTGGCGCACGACCGGCGGCTGCGCGGGGCGCTCCGCGGGGGCGGGCTTGGGACGCGAGGCCTCGGCGCTCTTCTCGACGGGCGCGGACTGGGCGTGCTCGACCGGTCCGCGGGTGTCGTTCTTCACCTGGGACGCGTTCGGCGCGGGCTTCGCCGCGGGTGCCGAGGCGGGCTCGGGCTTGGCGGCGGTCAGTGGCTGGGCCTCGTCTGGCAAGAGGACTCCTCGTGCGCGATCCGGGTCCCCCGGTCAGGCTCCGGACATCCCATGGTAGCCATCCTGCGCCCGGTCATCGCCTCCAGGCCGCGGTGAGGACCGTCTACCCGTGCAACGGACGGAGCGCCTGAAGGATTCCACGGCCGTCCCCGGGCGCTCCCCGCGGGTGCCGTGCCGTGCCGGGCTGTGCCGGGCCCGGTACGGCGACGGCCGCCCCGGTGGCACCGGGGCGGCCGTTCGGTGTGCGGGCCGGTCAGATCCTGAGGAGCGCCTCAACCGGCGCGCCGCCCAGAGCCGGCTCCAGGCGGGCGCGGCCGTCGAGGAAGCCCAGCTCCATCAGCACGGCGATCCCGCAGACCTCGGCGCCGGCCCGGTGGACGAGCTGGACCGCGGCCTCGGCGGTGCCGCCGGTGGCCAGGACGTCGTCCACGATCAGGACGCGGTCCCCGGAGGCCAGGTCCTCGGCGTGCACCTCGATCTCGGCCGAGCCGTACTCCAGGTCGTAGGCCTGGCGCAGGGTGGCCCCCGGCAGCTTGCCGGCCTTGCGGACCGGGATGAAGCCCAGTCCCGCGCGGACGGCGACCGGGGCGCCGAGGATGAAGCCCCGGGCCTCCAGCCCGATGACCTTGGTCGCGCCGGTGGCGGCGGCGATCCCGGCGAGGGCGTCGGTGAGCGCCGCGAAGGCCGCCGGGTCGGCCAGGAGCGGGGTGATGTCCTTGAACATCACGCCCGGCTCCGGGTAGTCGGCGACGTCACGGATGCGGCTGAGCAGCAGCGTCGAGATGTCCGTCAGCTCGGTCATGGGCGCTTCCCCGAGGTCCGGCCGCGGCCCCGGCCGCGCGACTCGGGCTGGTTGCGCGGACCCACCACGGCCGGGGCGGCGTCGTCGCCCGGGGTGGCGGGCGACTCCGCGGAGTCCCCGCCGGCCGCGGCCTGGGCGCGCTTGGCCAGGACCCGCTTGGTGAGGGCCTTCATCGCCGGCTCGCGCTCCTTGAGGTCGGCGACGAGCGGGGTGGCGATGAAGATCGAGGAGTAGGCACCGGCCGCGAGACCGACGAACAGCGACAGCGAGATGTCGTTGAGCGTGCCCGCGCCGAGGAAGCCGCCGCCGATGAAGAGCAGACCGGCCACCGGCAGCAGGGCGACGACCGTGGTGTTGATGGAGCGGACCAGGGTGCCGTTGATCGACCGGTTGGCGATGTCGCTGTAGGTCCAGCGGGTCTGCTTGGTGATGTCCTTGGTCTGCTCCTTGAGGCTGTCGAAGACGACGACCGTGTCGTAGAGCGAGTAACCGAGGATGGTCAGCAGGCCGATGACGGTGCCGGGGGTGACCTCGAAGCCGACCAGGGCGTAGATACCGGTCGTGATGGTGATGTCGTGGATCAGCGCGACCAGCGCCGCGATGGCCATGCGCCACTCGAAGGCGATGGCCAGGTAGATCACGACGAGGACCATGAAGATCGCCAGGCCCTCCCAGGCCTTGTTGGCGATCTGCTCGCCCCAG
This sequence comes from Streptomyces sp. NPDC006309, assembly GCF_040613095.1. Lineage (NCBI taxonomy): Bacteria > Bacillati > Actinomycetota > Actinomycetes > Kitasatosporales > Streptomycetaceae > Streptomyces > Streptomyces sp. NPDC006309. The sequence continues at coordinate 4,142 of NZ_JBEXRO010000027.1, forward strand.
CTCGGGCCGACCAGGTCGGCGGCGAGCTTCTCGGGGTCGAGGTTCAGGTCCTTCGCCAGCTCCTTCTTGATCCGGTCGGACTGGTCGGTCTCGATGCCGGCGATCTGGATGCGCAGGCTACCGTTGCCGAGCTTCTGCACGATCGCCTCATGGCCGGCGGCGTCCTTGGCGTACGTCTCGGCCTGGGCCACCGAGGTGCTCATCCTGGTCGGCGTGGTGAAGACCGCGCCGCCCTGGAACTCGATGCCCATGTTCAGGCCGCGCACCGCCAGGCCGACGATGGCCGTGATGGTGATCAGGATCGAGACGCCGTACCAGATCTTGCGCTTGCCGACGAAGTCGTAGCTGATCTCGCCGCGGTGCAGTCGAGCGCCGAGGCTGCCGAGTTTCGACATCGCTCATGCCTCCTTCGGGTCGGCAGGGCCGGCGGGACCGGCGGAACGGCGGGTACGGCGCAGAGGCGGCTTGGCGCCCAGGCCCTTCGGGTCGAGCCCGGACCACTTGTGGCCGTCCGCGAAGAACTTGCGGCGGGCGAGCAGCGTCATGAGCGGCTTGGTGAAGAGGAAGACGACGACCACGTCGAGCAGGGTGGTCAGGCCGAGGGTGAAGGCGAAGCCCTGCACCTTGCCGACGGTGACGATGAACAGCACCGCGGCGGCGAGGAACGACACGAAGTCCGAGACCAGGATGGTGCGCCGGGCGCGCGGCCAGGCCCGCTCCACGGCGGGGCGCAGCGAGCGGCCCTCGCGGATCTCGTCACGGATGCGTTCGAAGTACACGATGAACGAGTCCGCGGTGATACCGATCGCGACGATGGCACCGCAGACCGCGGGCAGGTTCAGCGCGAAGCCGATGGCCGGGCCGAGCAGCGTCATGATCAGGTAGGTGAGCATCGCGGAGACCACCAGGGAGGCCATGGCCACGAGGGACAGGCCGCGGTAGTACACCACCAGGTAGATCACGACCAGCGCGAGACCGATGGCGCCGGCGAGCAGGCCGGCGCGCAGCTGCTCGCCGCCGAGCGCGGCGGTGACGGTGGTGACGGACTCCTCGCGGAAGGAGAGCGGGAGGGCGCCGTACGACAGCATGTTGGCGAGGTTCTGGGCCTCCTCCTGCTTGAAGCTGCCGGAAATCTCCGCCTGGCCGCCGGTGATGGCACCGTGCACGAACGGGCTGGAGACGACCTCGCCGTCCAGGACGATGCCGAACTCGTTCTGCGGGGTCTGGTTCTTGGCCAGCTCGCCGGTGATGTCCGCGAACTTCTTGCCCCCGCCGGAGGTGAAGGTCATCTGGACCTGCCAGCCGGAGGCGCCCTGGGTGTCGAAGACGGCCTGCGCCTTCTTCACCTCGGTGCCGTCCACGGCGGCCGGGCCGAGCAGGTACTTGAACCACGCACCGTCGTTCTCACCGCAGGCCACGGTGGGCTGGCCGGGCCTGGCGTTCTTGCCGGCGTTGGCGCGGTCGGCGGGCTTGGCGCAGTTCAGGGCCGCGTACCGGGCCTGGAGCGCGGTGTCGCCGGAGGGCTTGCCGCTCGACGGGGCCGAGGGGGTGGCCGACGGCTTGGCGCTGCCGGAGGCGGAGCCGCTCGGCGAGGGGGTGGAGCCGGCCTTGAGCGCGTCGGTGACGGCGCGGCCCTGGGAGGTCGCGGTGCCCGTGGGGGACGCGGAGCCGGACGTCGCCTGCTGCGGGGAGGCACTGCCCGAGGGGCTCGCGCCCGGCTTGGGCGAGGAGCCGCCGCTGGAGGAGGCGCTCGGCGAGGGGCTCTGCGCGGCGGCGCCGCTGGGCTCGCTGGCCAGGACCGGACGGAAGTACAGCTTGGCGGTGGTGCCGACCTGCTGCTGGGCCTCCGCGGAGTTGGTGCCCTTGGGGATGTTGACGATGATGTTGTCGGTCCCCTGGGTCTGCACCTCCGCCTCGGAGACGCCGAGGCCGTTGACACGGCGGTTCATGATGTCGACCGCGGTGTCCATGTTGGCCTTGTTGATCGCGGACCCCTGGTCGGCCTTCGCCTTGAGCGTGATGCTCGTACCACCGGCGAGGTCGATACCGAGACGCGGAGTGGTGTGCCCTGAGGCGAACATCCCTCCGGTGAGCGCCACGATGGCGATCAGGATGAGGGCCAGCGAGCGCCCTGGCTTGCTCTGGGCGCTCGCGCTCCGGCCCCTCTTAGGTGCTGCCACCTTCTCGTACTCCCTCTCGGGCCGCCCCGCGCCCGGTCGGCGCGGTCGGCCATGACATGGTGTCGGGCTCCCGTGCGAGACAGCCGTGCCCGGGGTGCGCGGGGCGGGGCTGGTGGTGCCCCCGCCGCGCGTCCCGGGGCGTGACTACTTCGTGCCGGAGTCGCCGTCGGTCTTCTTCGGCTCGTCTTCCGTCCTGGCCTCGGCGGCCTGGGCCTTGTCCTCGGCGGCCCGGATCGCGTCGTCCCCGCGCTCGGCGGCGTCCTTCTTACCGAGGTCGATCTTGTCGTCGGAGGCGGCGGCAGCGGCGGGCCCGTCGGTCTCGTCGGTCTCGGTGAGGGAGGACGCGTCGTCCGGGACGACGGTGGCGTCGGACTTCAGGTCGTGCTCGACGCCGTGGACGATGCGGTTGTACTCGTCGTCGGAGAGGACGGCACCGATGGCGTTCTTCGCGAACAGCAGGTCCACGCCGGGGCCGGCGTCGAGGAGGACCGTCTCCTCGTTGACCTCCTTGACCGTCGCGTAGATCCCCCCGATCGTGCGGACACCGGAGCCGGGCTGCATCTCGTTCCGCATCTGGGCGGCCTGCTGCTGCTTCTTCTTGGCCGAGCGCGTCATCAGGAACATGGCCGCGATGAGCACGATGAAGGGGAGAAGGGTCAAGGTATTCACGGGACGGGATTTCCTTCGCGCGACCGCGACGGACAGCGGCCATTGGGATGGGGGCGTGGTCGGCGCCACCCGCAAGGGCGGCATCGGCGGAGTCTAAGCGAGTCCGCGCGCATGGAACAACGCTCAGCATGGCACCTGGGTTCCTGCCGAGGCCAATGTCCCCGCTGTCACCACGGCATCACGTGGCCATCGGGCGGGCATCAGGCCGCCGTCACGCCCCGAACAGGTCTGGCTGTGCGCCTCCCCCGGCGCCTCCGGGAGCCGAGCGGGGCGGGGTGAGACCGAGGTGGGCCCAGGCGGCGGGGGTGGCGACCCGGCCGCGCGGGGTCCGGGCGAGCAGGCCCTCCCGGACCAGGAACGGTTCGGCGACCTCCTCGACCGTCTCCCGCTCCTCCCCCACCGCGACCGCGAGGGTCGACAGGCCGACCGGGCCGCCACCGAACAGCTTCAGCAGGGCTTGCAGGACGGCGCGGTCGAGCCGGTCCAGGCCACGCGCGTCGACCTCGTACACCGCGAGGGCGGCGGCGGCGATGTCGCGGGTGACGACGCCGTCGGCCTTGACCTGCGCGTAGTCGCGGACGCGGCGCAGCAGGCGGTTGGCGATGCGGGGCGTGCCGCGGGAGCGGCCGGCGATCTCCGCGGCGCCGGCCGGGTCGATCTCGACATCCAGCAGGTGCGCCGAGCGGTGCACCACCCGCTCCAGTTCGTGCGGCTCGTAGAACTCCATGTGCGCGGTGAAGCCGAAGCGGTCGCGCAGCGGGGGCGGCAGCAGGCCCGCGCGGGTGGTGGCGCCGACCAGGGTGAAGGGAGGCAGTTCCAGCGGGATCGCGGTGGCGCCGGGGCCCTTGCCGACGATGACGTCGACGCGGAAGTCCTCCATGGCCATGTACAGCATCTCCTCGGCGGGCCGGGACATGCGGTGGATCTCGTCGAGGAAGAGCACCTCGCCCTCCTGGAGCGAGGACAGGATCGCGGCGAGGTCGCCGGCGTGCTGGATGGCGGGGCCCGAGGTGATGCGGATGGGGGCGCCCATCTCGGCCGCGATGATCATCGACAGGGTGGTCTTGCCCAGGCCGGGCGCGCCGGAGAGCAGGACGTGGTCGGCGGTGGCGCCGCGCGCGCGTGCGGCGCGCAGCACCAGGTCGAGCTGTTCGCGGACCTTCTCCTGGCCGATGAACTCACCGAGGTCCTTGGGGCGCAGGGCGGCCTCGACGGCCTGGTCCTCCCCGTCGGCGACCGGGCCCACCAGCCGGTCGGGGGCGGGGGTGCCGGTCGGATCGTCCCAGTTCATGTGTGTGCCTTACGACGGTCTCGGTCAGCGGGCTCGGTTCAGCGTCTGGAGGGCGGCCTTCAGCAGCCGGCCCACCTCGGGGGTGCCCTCGGCCGCCTCGGCCTGGGGGGCGACGGCGGCGACCGCCTCGTCGGCCTCGCGGGTGGCGTAGCCGAGGCCGAGCAGGGCCGCGTGCAGCTGGTCGCGCCAGCCCTGGCCGGCGGGCGCGCCTACGGCGGGGGCACCGACCGGCGCGCCGAGCCGGTCCTTGAGCTCCAGCAGCAGCTTCTGGGCGCCCTTCCTGCCGATGCCGGGGACGGCCGTGAGGGCCTTCTCGTCGCCGCCCGCGACCGCGCGGCGCAGGGCGTCCGGGGTGTGCACGGCGAGCATCGCCTGGGCGAGGCGGGGGCCGACCCCGCTCGCGGTCTGAAGCAGCTCGAAGGTCTGGCGTTCGTCGTCGTCCGCGAAGCCGTAGAGGGTGAGCGAGTCCTCGCGGACGACGAGGGAGGTGTGCAGTCTGGCCGGCTGACCGGTCCGGAGCGTCGAGAGCGTGTTCGGCGTGCACTGGACGGCCATGCCGACGCCCCCGACCTCGACGACCGCTGTGTCGGGGGCGAGTGCGGCGACCGTGCCGCTGACGAAGGCGATCATGCCGTACGGCCTTTCGTTGCGTGGGCGGTGTGCAGGGCGACGGCCCGCTGGAGCCGGTTCTGCGCGGGGGCACGCCAGATGTGGCAGATGGCGAGCGCGAGGGCGTCGGCGGCGTCGGCGGGCCTGGGCGGCGCCGACAGCCGGAGCAGCCGGGTGACCATGGCGCCCACCTGCGCCTTGTCGGCGCGACCGCTGCCGGTAACGGCGGCCTTGACCTCGCTGGGGGTGTGCAGGGCGACGGGGATGCCGCGCCGGGCGGCGCACAGCATGGCGACGGCGCTGGCCTGGGCGGTGCCCATGACCGTACGCACGTTGTGCTGGCTGAAGACGCGCTCCACGGCGACGAACTCGGGCCGGTGCTCGTCCAGCCACTGCTCGATGCCCTGCTCGACACCGAGCAGCCGGTGGCTGAGGTCGGCGTCCGCGGCTGTCCGTACGACGCCGACGCCGAGCATCGTGAGCGGGCGGCCCGCGACCCCCTCCACGACACCGACCCCACACCGGGTCAGCCCGGGGTCCACCCCCAGTACGCGCACCGCGCCCCCTCCGTTCGACGGCCTGTTCGTGCAGGCTATCGGGTGCCACCGACAACGCCCCGCACCCGCCGCCCGGGCGGGCGGGCGGCGCCCGGCAACGCGACGGGCCGACGGGGGATGTCCCGTCGGCCCGTGATCAGCCGTGCGCGTTACGCGTCGACCTTCTCCATGATCTCGTCGCTCACGTCGAAGTTGGCGAAGACGTTCTGCACGTCGTCGCTGTCCTCCAGCGCGTCGATGAGCTTGAAGATCTTCCGCGCGCCGTCCTCGTCCAGCTCGACCTGCATGGTGGGGACGAAGTTGGCCTCGGCGGAGTCGTAGTCGATGCCGGCGTCCTGGAGGGCGGTGCGGACCGCGACCATGTCGGTGGCCTCGCTGATGACCTCGAAGGTGTCGCCGAGGTCGTTGACCTCCTCGGCGCCGGCGTCGAGCACCGCGCCGAGCACGTCGTCCTCGGACAGCTCACCCTTGGGGACGATCACCACGCCCTTGCGGTTGAACAGGTACGACACCGAACCCGGGTCCGCCATGGAGCCGCCGTTGCGGGTCATGGCGACGCGGACCTCGGAGGCGGCGCGGTTGCGGTTGTCGGTGAGGCACTCGATGAGCACCGCGACACCGTTGGGACCGTAGCCCTCGTACATGATCGTCTCGTAGTCGGCGCCGCCGGCCTCGAGACCCGCGCCGCGCTTGACCGCGGAGTCGATGTTCTTGTTCGGGACCGACGACTTCTTCGCCTTCTGGATGGCGTCGTACAGCGTCGGGTTGCCGTCCGGGTCGGCGCCGCCCGTCCGCGAGGCGACCTCGATGTTCTTGATCAGCTTCGCGAAGAGCTTGCCGCGTTTGGCGTCGATCACGGCCTTCTTGTGCTTCGTCGTGGCCCATTTAGAGTGGCCGGACATCTGCCTGTCTCCTTCGCGTAACCCATCTCTGTACGAACGGCAGCGATCCTACAAGGACTCCGGTGTCCGATCGGCGCGCACCATGTCGACGAACAGGGAGTGAACCCGGTGGTCGCCGGTCAGTTCAGGGTGGAAGGAGGTGGCGAGCACGTTGCCCTGGCGCACCGCGACGATGTGGCCCTCGTGCTCGGCGAGCACCTCGGTGCCGGCGCCCACGGACTCCACCCAGGGGGCGCGGATGAAGACGCCCTCCACAGGCTCGCCCGCGACGCCCCGCACGTCGACCGCGGCCTCGAACGACTCGTTCTGCCGCCCGAAGGCGTTGCGGCGCACGATCATGTCGATGCCGCCGATGGTCTCCTGGCCCGAGCGCGGGTCGAGGATCTTGTCGGCGAGCAGGATCATCCCGGCGCAGGTGCCGTAGACGGGCAGGCCGGCGCGCACGCGCGCGCGGAGCGGCTCCATCACCCCGAAGAGGACGGCCAGCTTGGAGATGGTGGTGGACTCGCCGCCGGGCAGCACGAGGCCGTCGACCTCGGCGAGTTCCTCGGGGCGCCGCACCGGCCTGGCCACGGCGTCCGCCGCGGCCAGGGCGATGAGGTGCTCCCGTACGTCGCCCTGGAGGGCCAGGACGCCTATGACGGGGGTGTTCATGTGTTCCGGTGCCTTACCAGCCGCGGTTCGCGTAGCGCTCGGTCTCGGGGAGGGTGTCGCAGTTGATGCCGACCATGGCCTCGCCCAGGTTGCGGGACGCGTCCGCGATGATCTTCGGGTCGTCGTAGAAGGTGGTGGCCTTCACGATGGCGGCGGCGCGCTTGGCCGGGTCGCCCGACTTGAAGATGCCGGAGCCGACGAACACGCCCTCGGCACCGAGCTGGCGCATCAGAGCGGCGTCGGCCGGGGTGGCGACACCGCCGGCGGAGAAGAGGACCACCGGGAGCTTGCCCAGCTCGGCGACCTCCTTGACCAGCTCGTACGGAGCGCGCAGCTCCTTGGCCGCCGCGTACAGCTCGTGGTTGTCGTAGCCGCGCAGCCGGGCGATCTCGTTCTTGATCTGGCGCAGGTGGCGGACGGCCTCGACGACGTTGCCGGTGCCGGCCTCGCCCTTGGAACGGATCATCGCGGCGCCCTCGGCGATGCGGCGCAGGGCCTCGCCCAGGTTGGTCGCACCGCACACGAAGGGGGTGGTGAACGACCACTTGTCGGAGTGGTTGACCTCGTCGGCCGGGGTCAGCACCTCGGACTCGTCGATGTAGTCGACGCCGAGGGACTGGAGCACCTGGGCCTCGACGAAGTGGCCGATGCGGGACTTGGCCATGACCGGGATCGAGACGGCCTCGATGATGCCCTCGATCATGTCCGGGTCGGACATGCGGGCCACGCCGCCGTCCTTGCGGATGTCCGCGGGGACCCGCTCCAGGGCCATGACCGCGACGGCGCCCGCGTCCTCGGCGATCTTCGCCTGCTCCGGCGTGACGACGTCCATGATGACGCCGCCCTTGAGCTGCTCGGCCATACCGCGCTTCACGCGGGCGGTGCCGGTCTCGGGAGCCTGGTTGTCGATGGTGGACACGGGTGACCTCACTGGTGGGGAAGAAGGCTTCTGCACCGCTGAGGAAACGCGAACGGACCAGTCCAAAGCAAGGGCCAATGGCAAGCCGGTGGATCGTTTTGGTCCACCGGGCCGTCGGCGGACGGTCAGGAGACCCGTTCCACCAGCGCCGCGGGCGGCTCGTCGTCCATCTCGACGGCCAGCGGGAAGGGGGCGTGGCCGGCCAGCCGGAACCAGCGCACCTTACGGTGTTCCCGCAGCCTGCGCGCCGCCCCCACCACGTCGTTGTGGAAGCGGCGGGCCATCGGCACCCGGCGGACGGCCTCGGCCAGCTCCCGGGCCGCCTCCTCGCCGCCCGGCGCCTCCCGTACGGCCTCCACCTGCGCCGGATGCGCGAACACCGCGCGCAGTGCCTGGCTCAGCTCGCTCTCGGCGACCTCCCGGTGCTCCTCCTCTGCCTGCCGGGCGGCGTGCGCGGCCTCGTACAGCACGATCGAGGCGGCCGGGTCCAGGACGCCCGAGGTGGCCAGCTCCTGCGCCACGGAGGCCCGCCGCAGCAGCTGGGCGTCGAGGGCGGCCCGGGCGGCGTCCATCCGCACGTGCAGCCGGTCGAGCCGTCCGGCCGTCCAGCTCAGGTACACGCCGACGGCGACGAGCGCGAGGAGGATCCAGATGAGGGTTAGGGTCACGGCGGAAGGCTATCGGCTGCTCCGCGAACGCCTCCGCCGCACTCCGGGAGGCCGCCGCCCCGGTGCCCGGCGGCTGCCGCGGCCCCGCCCGGACCGGGAACCCGGCGCGCCCCTGATCCCCGGCACCCCTGCCTCCGGCCCCGGCGTCCGCAGCTCAGAGGCCGCCGGCCGACCGCACGAGCCCGCCGGCGATCCGCCCACCGTTCCGGCCGCTCCCGCCTCAGTCCCCACGGCCCCCCGTACCGCAACCCGAAGACCGCCGGCCGACCGCACGAACCCGACGGCGACCCGCCTACCGCCCCACCCGCCCCCGCCTGAGTCCCCACAGCCCCCCGTACCGCAACCCGAAGACCGCCGGCCGACCCGTACCACCGCACCCCACCGCGGAAGCCGCCGGCGACCCGCACGCCGCCCCGACCACTCCCGCCTCAGTCCCCACAGCCCCCCGTACCGCAACCCGGAAACCGGCGGCCAGCCCGTACCGCCGCACTCCACCCGAAAGCCGGCGGCAGTCGAATTCGCTCCGTGCGTCTCTGCTTCGGTCCCGGAATCCGGAGCGTCGCTCCCCTGCCCGGTCACCGAGCCCGGGCGCATGGCCCCGTCTCAGTCCCTCAGCCCCGGAGCCGTCGGCTGTTCGCGGGTGTTGCCGCTCCAGTCGCGGGTCAGGCCGAAGCGGGCCCGCAGGCCCGTCGTCCGCTCGTCCGCGGCGACCGCCGCCGCGCCGGCCGTCACCGTCTCGTAGACGGACAGGATGTCCGCGCCGACCGTGGACCAGTCGAACCGCCGCACGTGGGCGCTGCCGCGCTCGCGCAGCAGGGTCCGGCGCGCCGGGTCGGCCAGCAGCCCTACGGCCGCCTCCGCCAGCGCGGCCGCGTTCTCGTTGGCGAAGATCTCGCCGGCCTCGCCCTGGTCGAGGACCTGGACGAAGGCGTCCAGGTCGGAGGCGAGGACGGGGGCGCCCGCGGACATCGCCTCGACGAGGATGATGCCGAAGCTCTCGCCGCCGGTGTTGGGCGCGACGTACAGGTCGACGCTGCGCAGCAGGCGTGCCTTGTCGTCGTCGCTGATCATGCCGAGGAACTCGACGTGCGAGCGCAGCTCCTTCGGCAGGTCCTCGACGGCAGCCTCCTCGTCGCCCCGGCCCGCCACCAGCAGCCGGGTGCCCGGCCGGGCGGCCACGATGTCCGGCAGGGCCTTCATCAGCACCGGCAGGCCCTTGCGGGGCTCGTCGATGCGGCCGATGAAGCCGATGGTGTCGCCCTGCCACCGCGGGTCGGGGTCGGCCTTGGCGAAGAAGTCGACGTCGACGCCGTTGGGGATGACCACCGCGTCCCCGCCCAGGTGCTCGACGAGGGTGCGGCGGGCGTACTCGCTCACCGCGATCCGCGCGCTGATCTTCTCCAGGGCGGCCTGGAGGATCGCGTAGGCGGCGATCATCGCGCGCGAGCGCGGGTTGGAGGTGTGGAAGGTGGCCACGATCGGGCCGGACGCCGCCCAGCAGGCCAGCAGGCCGAGCGAGGGCGAGGTCGGCTCGTGGATGTGGACCACGTCGAACTCGCCGTCGTGCAGCCAGCGCCGCACCCGCGCCGCCGACAGGAACCCGAAGTTCAGCCGGGCCACCGAGCCGTTGTACGGCACCGGGACGGCGCGGCCGGCGGAGACGACGTAGGGCGGCAGCGGGGTGTCGTCGTCGGCCGGGGCGAGGACGGACACCTCGTGGCCGAGGCGGAGGAAGTACTCGGCGAGGTCGCGGATGTGGAACTGGACGCCACCGGGCACGTCCCAGGAGTACGGGCAGACGATCCCGATTCTCACGCGGGTCCCTTCGTGGGGTCGAGGTCGGCGAGCCACAGGCGCTGGAGCATGTGCCAGTCCTCGGGGTGGTCGGCGATCCCGCCGGCGAAGGCGTCGGCCAGCGCCTGCGTCATGACGGCCGTCTTCTCGGTGCGCGTGCCGGACGCGGGGACCTCGACGGGCGGATGCACCCGGCCCCGCATGACGGGCGAGTCGTCGTACCAGAGGGTGGCGGGCAGCAGCAGCGCGCCGGTCTGCTGGGCGAGCAGGGCGGGGCCCGCGGGCATGCGGGCCCGCTCGCCGAAGAAGTCGACCTCGACACCGGAGGCGGACAGGTCACGGTCGGCGACCAGGCAGACCAGACCGCCGTCGCGCAGCCTGCGGGCCAGGGTGCCGAAGGCGGATCCGCCGCTGTGCGGCAGGACCTCCATGCCGAGACCCTCGCGGTAGGCGACGAAGCGGTCGTAGAGCGTCTCGGGCTTGAGGCGTTCGGCGACCGTCGTGAACGGCGTCCGGAGGGCGGTGGTGACCCAGGCGCCGGCCAGGTCCCAGTTGGCCAGGTGCGGCAGCGCGAGGACCACGCCCCGGCCGGCGGCCAGGCCGTCGGTCAGATGGTGCAGGTCCTTGGCCTCGAAGCCCGACGTGATCCGCTCGGCGCTCCAGGCCGGCAGCCGGAAGGACTCCATCCAGTAGCGCAGGTAGGACCGCATGCCCGCGCGGGACAGTTCGGCGAGCCGCTCGGGGCTCGCGCCGGGCACCACGCGCGCGTAGTTGGACTCCAGGCGCTGTACGCCCTTGCCGCGCCGTTTCCAGGCGAGGTCGGCGATGGTCCGGCCCAGGCGCGCCGCGGCGGGCTCGGGGAGTTTCTTGACGGTGCTCCAGCCGGCGCCGTACAGCGCGTCGGTGAGCCGGTCGGCGCCGCTCACTGGGCCGCCTCGCCGGCGGTCGGCCGAGTGGCCGCCTCCGCCTCGGCGGACTCGCGGCGCACGGTGACGACCCGCTGGACGAGCGTGACGAGGCTGCCGACGGCGACGATCCACAGGGCGATCGGCAGCAGCCACTGGATGCCCGGCACACCGAACTTGTGCAGGCCGGCCAAGCCGGCCGCGACCAGCGAGATCACCAGCCGCTCGGCGCGCTCGACGAGCCCGTTGACGGCGACCGGCAGCCCGATCGACTCGCCGCGCGCCTTGGTGTACGACACGACCTGTCCGCTGGCCAGGCAGAAGATCGACACCGCGCACAGCATGTTGTCGTCGCCGTGGCCCGCGTACCAGAGCGCGAACCCGCCGAAGACCGCGCCGTCGGCGACCCGGTCCAGGGTGGAGTCCAGGAAGGCGCCCCAGCGGCTGGAACGGCCCAGCTGGCGAGCCATGTTGCCGTCGACCAGGTCGGAGAAGACGAACAGGGTGATCACGACCGTGCCCCAGAAGAACTCGCCCCGGGGGTAGAAGACCAGCGCGCCCGCGACCACACCGGCCGTGCCGAGGAGTGTGACCGTGTCGGGGCTCACGCCCCGGCGGATGAGAAACGCGGCGAACGGTGTGAGGACACGCGTGAAAAATGCACGCGCGTACTTGTTCAGCATGGCCTTCCCGACGGTCGGTGTCGCCGCGGCCCCTGGTGGCCACCGGCTGGCCCATCGTAGCCAGGCACGCGCGTGCGTGGCGGGCGGGCACCCGCAGCCGCGCCGCGAAGCGGTGTACGCCACGGCGGGCGGGGCGTTCGTCACGCGATCGATGTCCCGTACGCACCCTTCGTAGCCCTTCGTATGGACGCGGCGTGACGGGAGTGGAAAGCTCGAATGACCGCGGGCGTCGCCACAACCGCCCAGCACGCGGATGCGGTACGTCCGCGCCCACAGTGACCTCACCGTGCACGGGAGGCAGGATCATGGGCGACAAGGCACAGACACACCACCCCGGGGCCGCCGGCAGGGCTCTGGCGGCCGACCGGCCCGCGTCCGTACGGAACGTGGTGCTGGTCGGCCACTCGGGCTCGGGCAAGACCACCCTGGTGGAGGCCCTCGCACTGACCGCGGGGGCGGTGAACCGGGCGGGCCGCGTGGAGGACGGCGGCACCGTCTCCGACTACGACGACATCGAGCACCGCCAGCAGCGCTCGGTCCAGCTCTCCCTGGTGCCGGTCGCCTGGGACGGCATCAAGATCAACCTGCTGGACACCCCCGGATACGCCGACTTCGTCGGGGAGCTGCGGGCCGGTCTGCGCGCCGCGGACGCGGCCCTCTTCGTCGTCTCGGCCTCGGACGGCGTCGACGGGACGACCCGGATGGTGTGGGAGGAGTGCGCGGCTGTCGGCATGCCCCGCGCGATCGTGGTCACGCATCTGGAGGCCGCGCGCGCGGACTTCGAGGAGATGACCCGGATCTGCGCGGAGGCCTTCGGCGGCGACGATCCCGACGCCGTACTGCCCCTGTACCTGCCGCTGCGCGGCCCCGAGAGCCCCGACGGGCACGCGTGCGTGACCGGGCTGGTCGGGCTGCTGTCGAAGAAGCTGTCCGACTACGCGTCCGGGGAGCGCAAGGAGTCCGAGCCCGGCGAGGACCAGCTGCCGGACATCGAGGAGGCCCGTGACCGGCTCATCGAGGGGATCATCTCGGAGAGCGAGGACGAGACCCTCATGGACCGCTATCTGGGCGGCGAGCAGGTCGACACCAAGACCCTGATCGAGGACCTGGAGCGGGCCGTCGCCCGCGGCAGCTTCTTCCCCGTCCTGGCCGCCGCCCCCGCCGCCGAGGGCGCCCGGCAGGGTCTCGGCACGGTCGAGCTGCTCCAGCTGATCACCGGCGGTTTCCCGACCCCGTGCGAACACCCCCTGCCCGGCGTCACCACCGTCGACGGGGAGCCGCGCGAGCTGAAGCCGTGCGACACGGACGGCCCGCTGGTCGCCGAGGTCGTCAAGACCTCCTCCGACCCCTACGTCGGCCGGATCTCGCTGGTCCGCGTCTTCTCCGGCACCCTGCGCCCCGACCAGCCCGTGCACGTCTCCGGGCACGGCCTCGCCGACCGCGGCCACGAGGACCACGACGTCGACGAGAAGACCGGCGCCCTGTCCATGCCCTTCGGCCGGCAGCAGCGCCCGGTGCCCCATGCCGTCGCCGGCGACCTGGTGTGCGTGGCGAGGCTCGGCCGCGCGGAGACCGGCGACACGCTCTCCGCCAAGGACGACCCGCTGCTGATGGAGCCCTGGCAGATGCCGGACCCGCTCCTGCCGCTCGCCATCCAGGCGCACAGCAAGGCCGACGAGGACAAGCTCTCCCAGGGCCTGGCCCGGCTGGTCGCCGAGGACCCGACCATGCGCCTGGAGCACAACCAGGACACCCACCAGATCGTCCTGTGGTGCCTGGGCGAGGCCCACGCCGACGTCGCCCTGGAACGGCTGCGCAGCCGCTACGGCGTCCAGGTCGACGTCGTACCGCACCGGGTGTCCCTGCGCGAGACGTTCGCGGACCGGTCCGCCGGGCGGGGCCGGCACGTCAAGCAGTCCGGCGGGCACGGCCAGTTCGCGATCTGCGAGATCGAGGTGGAGCCGCTGCCGGGCGGCTCGGGCATCGAGTTCGTGGACAAGGTCGTCGGCGGCGCCGTGCCCCGGCAGTTCGTCCCGTCCGTCGAGAAGGGCGTGCGGGCGCAGGCCGCCAAGGGCGTCGCCGCCGGTTATCCGCTCGTCGACGTGCGGGTCACGCTGGTGGACGGCAAGGCGCACTCGGTGGACTCCTCCGACGCCGCCTTCCAGACGGCGGGCGCGCTCGCCCTGCGGGAGGCGGCCGTCGAGGCGCGGATCCATCTGCTGGAGCCGGTCGCCGAGGTCACCGTGCTGGTCGGTGACGACTACGTGGGTGCCGTGATGAGCGACCTGTCCGGCCGGCGCGGCCGGCTGCTGGGCACCGAACAGGTCGGCTCGGGGCGCACCCTGATCCGCGCCGAGGTACCGGAGTTCGAGATCGGCCGGTACGCGGTCGACCTGCGCTCGCTCTCCCACGGCACGGCCCGCTTCGACCGGAGCTACGCCCGCCACGAGCCGATGCCGCCGCAGATCGCCGAGCGCATCCGCGAACAGGCGGGGGACGACGGGTAGTCCGGCAGGCCGGGGTCCGGCGCCGGTGTGCGGGCGGGCGGCTTCAGCCGTCCGCCCCCGGGCTGTCGGTGCCGGCGGATACGCTGATCACCGGAGCGCGTCGTGCCGCGGCCGTCCGGCTTTCGTCCGGTACCGGCACGACGAGCCGTCCAACAGGTGTGCGGGGCACAGAAGTCGGGAAGGCCGCAGGAGCGACACCGGCGGCGATGGGGGCGGGAATGTCGTTTGGAACGGAGTGGGACGGGCCCCAGGTGCCCGTCTCGGGCGACGAGGGGCAGGCGGCGACCTCCGCGCTGGCGTCCGCGGCGTACCGGGACAGCCCGGTCGAGGAGATCAAGAAGGCCGACAACGAGTGGCACCAGTCGGCCGTGAAGGCCGGCAGGATGAAGATGTTCCGGCCGAATCTCGGTGAGGCGTTCTCGCGTGCCGTGGTCGACCGGATGCTCGCTCCCGGCCGCAAGCCGCTCATCCAGTCCTTCGGCTCCGAGCCCCAGTTCGTCGTGGAACACGCCCTCGCCGCGAACAACATCCGCCGGGAGCGCGACAACCGGCTCACCGTCGTCACCGTCGTGTGCGGCCTACTCTTCCTGCCGGGGATGCTCTGCTGGCTGCTCGTCTTCCAGCTGCGCGGTCTCGTCGCCCGCAGTGACGACCGGCGGGCCGGGGCGCTGGGCACCGTGCTGCTGCTGGGCGTCGGCATCCTCGCCGCGCTGTTCCTGGTCAAGATGCCGTTCTCCGGCTTCTGGGCCTGGTACGCCCGCGCGACCGTCGTCGTGCCCGTGCTCGGCTGGTTCTGGGCCAAGCGGATCTGCGAGCGCACCGCCCAGGACCTGCGGGGCCGCTGGGCGGGGCTGCTGTCCGGCAGCAGCGTCGGCGCCAAGGTCCCGGAGGCCGTGCCCCGCGCCCCCGGCCAGACCGCCGCCGAGGAGCTGCGGCAGTCCCTGGCCCGGCTCCGGGCGGAACAGCGGTCCAACTCCGTCTTCTACGCCGGCCCCAAGGGCATACTGGGCATGGGCACCCGCTGGGGCTCGTGGCAGCTCGCCGAGGACCTCGTGCCCGCCGACCCCACCCGGGAGATCCACCCGTTCCGCAGCTGGGACGTGATACGCGCGATCCACGACCAGCTGGCCCTCCTGGAGCGCGGCCCGCTGAACACCGGCGGCTTCCCGAAGCCGTCGATACGGCACTGGATCGTCACCCCCATCGGGGAGAAGGCCACGGCCGTCTCCCGGCCCGAGGGCACCGACGTCGAAGCCTTCCAGATCAAACCGCACGCCATACAGGACATCTGCAACAAGCAGCAGTTCGGCAGCGGTGACCGGCACTATCTGGGCGTGCAGTGGACGCTGTGGGACGGACAGCTGGTCATCACGATGCTGATCACCGTCACCGTGCTGCACGAGACGCTGCGCATCGAGGTCACGGGTCATGCGCTGGGGCCGGTGAACTCCCTGTTCACCACGAAACCGGAGGCGCCGGCCAAGGAGGTCACCAAGTCCTTCAAGCCCTGGGAGACCCGCACGGTCAAGCTGCCCCTGGTCGGCACCGACGAGGTCGTCCGGCTCGCCGTGCGCGCCCCGCTGACGTGGTATCCGCCGCTGCTCAAGTGGCTGGGCGGCTCCCTCGGCCTGCCCGAGCCGTTCGGCCTGCGGCACGCCTGGGCCGACCAGCCCTGGCGCCACCGCTTCATGGCCGACGACGCCCTGCGCGCGGCGACACCGGTGCTGCGGGTGGTGCACTCGGCCGCGATCAAGGTGCTGCGGGAGAACGGCGTGGACACGGAGAAGTTCGGTGCCCGCTCGGCGTTCCTCAGCGGCAACGTCCAGGACCCGACGCCCCGGAAGGCCGACCTGTACGACGCGTAGGCCCGCGCCGGTCCGGCCTGCCCCGGCGGATCAGCCGGCCGGCCACGCCTCCGCGAGCATCCCGCGGGTGTCGGCCAGCAGCTGCGGCAGCACCCTGGTGTGGCCGACGACCGGCATGAAGTTGGTGTCCCCGCCCCAGCGGGGAACGATGTGCTGGTGCAGATGGGCCGCGATACCGGCGCCCGCCACCGCGCCCTGGTTCATGCCGATGTTGAACCCGTGCGCGCCGGACGCCGCGCGCAGAGCCGTCATCGCCTGCTTGGTCAGCTCCGCCAGCTCGACGGTCTCCGCCGGGGTCAGGTCGGTGTAGTCGGCCACATGCCGGTACGGCACGGTCATCAGGTGACCCCCGGTGTAGGGGTACAGGTTGAGGACGGCGTACACGTGGTCTCCGCGCCGGACGACGAGCCCGTCCTCGTCCGACTTCGCCGGGATGGAGCAGAAGGGACAGCCGTCGTCGGCCCCCGGACCGCTCGGCTTGTTCTCGCCCTGGATGTAGGCCATCCGGTGGGGCGTCCACAGGCGCTGGAACGCGTCCTGCGTCCCCACTCCGATCTGCTGTTCCGGCTCACTCGTCATGCTAGGCAGCATATGGCTTCGCCCGATCCCGGCGTGTCGCCGGGGGACCCCGGCAGTCGTCTCCGGCCAAGCTTGGCCGGTGGACGACGACAGCCCCGTGGTTCGCTGGGAGCAGCGCACCGAGATCCCCCTGTTCCTGGCGTCCCTGGTCTTCATGGCCGCCTATGCCACCCGGGTCCTGGCCGTGAGCCTGCCCTGGGGCTGGCGCAACCTGTGCGGGGTCCTGATGCTCGTCCTGTGGGTGCTGTTCGCCCTCGACTACGCGGTGCGCTGGCGGCTCGGCGGGCAGGGCTTCCTGCGCTTCGCCACCACGCATCTGCTGCACACGGCCGTGGTGCTGCTGCCGTTGCTGCGCCCGCTGCGGATCGTCCCGCTGTACGACGTCATCCAGCGCCGGCAGGGAGATCCCCGGCTGTCCCTGCACGCGCGGGTGATCGCGTACGCGAGCCTGTCCACGGTGCTGCTCGGCTTCTCCGGCGCCCTCGCGGTCTACCAGCAGGAACGCGGGGCGCCCGGCAGCAACATGCGCACCTTCGGGGACGCGGTGTGGTGGGCCTCCTCGACCCTGAGCACGGTCGGCTACGGCGACATCACCCCGGTGACCCCGCTCGGCCGGATGATCGCGACCGGGATGATGGCCTGCGGGCTGGGCCTGCTCGGCGCGGTGACGGGTTCGTTCTCGTCCTGGCTCATGCAGACGTTCTCCCGGGAGAGCGACGAACGGCCCCCGGGGAGGTGATCCGGTTCATCCGGCCGGGTTCGGTGTGGTGGGGGCCGGCGTGACAGGTGACCCCGGCCGTCTCCAGGCGGGCGATCACGGCGTCGAACCGGTCCTGGATCCGCTGCGGAGCGCCGCGTGCGGGCGCTGGGAGGGAGCACGCGGAGAGACGGCGGGGCTCTCGTCCGCCTCGTGCTCACGCCGAGGCCGGGTACCCCACTCGTGCACGGCCTCTGGCCGACCCGGCGGTCACCGGCTGACCCTGGTACTTGACCGTGCGGCACGGCGACGCCGTCGGGCCGCCGGTCCGGGCGGCCGCCGGCGTGCGGCGGGACCGGGGCTCTCCCCGGACACTGCGTCGGCCGTCACGACCACGTCGGGTCGTGACGGCCGGCGTCAGGCTCACTCCCGGGACTCCCTGGCCGGTGCGGATCAGACCTGGGTCCGCTCCTCCACGACCTTGACGATCTTGGCGATGGCCTCGTCGAACGGGATGCCGTTCTCCTGCGAGCCGTCCCGGTAGCGGAAGGACACGGTGCCGGCGTTCATGTCCTCGTCACCGACGATGACCATGAACGGCACCTTCTGCTTCTGGGCCGTCCTGATCTTCTTCTGCATACGGTCCGAGGAGGAGTCCACCTCGACCCGCAGGCCCTTCTTCCGGGCCGCGGCGGCGAACTTCTCCAGGTACTCGACGTGCGCGTCGCCGACCGGGATGCCGAGCGCCTGGACGGGGGCCAGCCAGGCCGGGAAGGCGCCCGCGTAGTGCTCCAGGAGCACCGCGAAGAACCGCTCGATGCTGCCGAACAGGGCCCGGTGGATCATGACGGGACGCTGCTTGGAGCCGTCCGGGCCGGTGTACTCCAGGTTGAACCGCTCGGGCAGGTTGAAGTCGAGCTGGATGGTTGACATCTGCCAGGTGCGGCCGATCGCGTCCTTGGCCTGGACGGAGATCTTCGGACCGTAGAAGGCGGCGCCGCCGGGGTCGGGCACGAGGGGCAGGCCCTGCTTCTCGGCGACCTGGCGCAGGGTCTCGGTCGCCTCCTCCCATGCCTCGTCGGAGCCGACGAACTTCTCCGGGTCCTTGGTGGACAGCTCCAGGTAGAAGTCGGTCAGGCCGTAGTCGCGCAGCAGGTTCAGCACGAAGGTGAGCGTGCTGTCCAGTTCCCCGGACATCTGCTCGCGGGTGCAGTAGATGTGCGCGTCGTCCTGGGTGAAGCCGCGGGCCCGGGTGAGGCCGTGCACGACACCGGACTTCTCGTACCGGTACACGGTCCCGAACTCGAAGAAGCGCAGGGGCAGTTCACGGTACGACCGGCCGCGCGCGTCGAAGATCAGGTTGTGCATCGGGCAGTTCATGGGCTTGAGGTAGTAGTCCACGCCCTCGTCGAGCTGCATGGGCGGGTACATGCCGTCGGCGTACCAGTCCAGGTGGCCCGAGGTCTCGAAGAGCTTCCCCTTCGTCGCGTGCGGGGTGTAGACGAACTCGTAGCCCTCCTCCTCGTGGCGGCGGCGCGAGTAGTCCTCCATGACCCGGCGGATGATGCCGCCCTTGGGGTGGAAGACGGCGAGGCCGGAGCCGATCTGCTCGGGGATGGAGAAGAGGTCCAGCTCGCTGCCGAGCTTGCGGTGGTCACGCTTCTCGGCCTCGGCGAGGAACTCCAGATGCGCCTTCAGCTCGTCCTTGGACGGCCAGGCGGTGCCGTAGATGCGCTGGAGCATCGGGTTCTTCTCGCTGCCGCGCCAGTAGGCGGCGGCGTTGCGCATCAGCTTGAACGCCGGGATCAGCCGGGTCGAGGGCAGGTGCGGACCGCGGCAGAGGTCCTTCCAGCACAGCTCGCCGGTCTTGGCGTCCAGGTTGTCGTAGATCGTCAGCTCGCCGGCGCCGACCTCGACGTCCGCGCCGTCGTCGTGCGACGCCGAGCCCTTGAGGCCGATCAGCTCCAGCTTGTACGGCTCGGAGGCCAGCTCGGCGCGGGCCGCCTCGTCGGTGACGACACGGCGGGCGAACTTCTGCCCGCGCTTCTGGATCTCCTGCATCTTCTTCTCGACGGCCTTGAGATCCTCGGGCGTGAACGGCTTCTCGACGTCGAAGTCGTAGTAGAAGCCGTCCTTCACGGGCGGGCCGATGCCCAGCTTGGCCTCGGGGAACAGCTCCTGCACGGCCTGCGCCATGACGTGCGCGGTGGAGTGGCGCAGGATGTTCAGGCCGTCCTCGGAGGAGATCTCGACGCCCTCGACCTCGTCACCGTCGGACAGCTCCCACGCGAGGTCCCTCAGCTCGCCGCCCACGCGCGCGGCGATGACGGAACGCTCGCCCGCGAAGAGGTCGGCAGCCGTAGTGCCCGTCGCCACCACGCGTTCTTCCCGCTCGGAATCGCGTTGGATGATCACACGGACGTCTGACACCGGTCTCTCCTGACTGAAGGTGGGTGCGGCGCCGTACGAGGAGCGCGCGCTCAGGCGATCGTACCGACCCGACGGCACCCACCGCGAAACGGTTTCCTTCAGTCGTCCTGCCCGTACGCCTCCTCACCTGGCTCGTCGCAGGTCCCGTCGAAGAAGTCGAGGTTCTCGTGGAGGGACTTCAGCAGCCGGTCGCGTTCGGCGTCGTCGACCTGTACGGGGACGACGCCGCGGGCGCCGGTGAGCCGGCGGAAGCCGCCCCGCCGCTCCAGCCGGCCGTGCACGCGCACCGGGAGTCCGACGAGGTGGGCGTGGCCGGCGACGCGGTAGTCCTCCTCGTCCAGGGTGACGCGGAGGTGCGGCACCTCGGCGCCGGCGAGGACGCGCAGGCGTACGGTGCCCTGACCGCCGGGCCCGGAGCGGCGCATGCGGACGAC
The DNA here is from genome assembly GCF_040613095.1 of Streptomyces sp. NPDC006309. Lineage (NCBI taxonomy): Bacteria > Bacillati > Actinomycetota > Actinomycetes > Kitasatosporales > Streptomycetaceae > Streptomyces > Streptomyces sp. NPDC006309. Next base: position 24,485 of record NZ_JBEXRO010000027.1, read on the forward strand.
GGCGCCGGTGACGCTGACCGGGACGGAAGGCTCCGCGCGGAGGTAGCGGGCGGCGGCCTCGCGCAGCACGGGCAGGTCGCCGGGTGAGAACTCGACGGGGTCGGCGAAGGCGGCGCAGCCGTCCGGGACGCCGGTGCCGGGGGCCCAGGCGACGGCGACGCGGGCGCCCTCGGTGCCGCGCACCAGCGCGGAGAGCGCCTCGGTCAGTTCATGGCTGACGCCGGCCTCGACGGCGCCGTCGAAGGCGTCCATGCCGCCGGTGGCCCGCTGGTAGTCGATGGCCTCGCGGGCGGCGTGGAGGGCTTGGTGGAGGCGGACGGAGAGCGCGCGTCCCGCGGGGACGGGGACGAAGGCGGTGAGGGCGTGGTCCTCGGCGGCGGGGCCGACGAGGACGCCCCCGACGAGCGCGGCGGCGGAGCGGCGGTGGCGTGCGCCGTGGTAGCCGGCGGGCTCGCGGGTGGCGAGCGCGGCGGCGAGCAGGATCCGGCGGGCGGCGCCGCGCAGCTGCGCGTCTGCGGCCCAGGGCGCGGCTCCGGCGGGACCGGCCGGGGTGTCGCGCCAGAAGCGGATCTCGTCGCTGGGTACGGCGAGGCAGAGCAGCACCTCGCGGGCGGACGGGGTGTCGCTGCGGGCGAGGGCTTCGATGGCCTCGCCGAGCAGGTCGTCGCTGTCCGGGAAGGCGCGGCTCTCCGGCACGAGCAGGCTGGTCGCGGCGGTGCCCGGCCCGGGCGGGGTCCAGCGGCCGTAGTGCCCGGCCGCTCCCCCGCGCCGCTGCCAGCCGTGCCGGCGCAGCAGGGCGCCGAGGACGGCGGGGTCGACGTCGGCGGGCCGCGGCGAGGGGTCACGGGGGATGTCGCCGGGTTCCGGCCGGACCCGCCGTACCGGCTCGTCGAGGACCCGCCGTACCGGCGGCTCGTCGGGGGGACGGTTCCTCATGGCCTGCCTCCCGTCCCGACCCGCGCCATGATCGCGCACAGCGCCCGGTCGTCGAAGATGCGCGAGGTCGGTATCCGCACGGTGGTCCGGTGCCGGCCGGTGACGGGGTGGCCGGCGAGGTTGATCCAGTAGCAGCAGTGCCTGAGTTCGAGCCGTTCGTGGCCGGCGCGCAGCCAGTCGTCCGGGGAGCGCGGGACGAGCATGACCACCAGGATCTTGTGGACCGACACCGGGGTGCGGGCGAGTTTGCGCAGGTGGGCGTTGTCGAGGGTGAAGGAGAAGAAGGGTCCCGGGGGGTCGGGCGCGACCTGGTAGGTGGCCTTCAGCTGCACCTTGACGGTGACCTCGTCGTCGACGGTGTGCCCGGGTGCGCTGTGGCTGACGTGCCAGTCGATGCCGTTGTCGGGGAACGGCTGGGACAGCGAGCAGCCGGCCGCGGCGGCGACCGCGTGCAGATAGCCGACCTGCAACGTCTCCATGCAGGCGGTGGTGGCGAGCGTGCCGCGGAGGGTGCCCGGGCGGTCGGGCAGCAACCCGCCCCGCTCGGGCTGCGCTACGGCCATGACCAACAGCCCTCCCAGCCCGGTGTTTTCCTGCGGCGGGCCGCTGAACTGCAAAGACCCGTACTCCTGTTGTCTCCTCCCGGCGTACGGCGCAAACAGCCCGGGTATCACCGAACCGGACAGGGGACGGAAAGTCATCTGTCGCGGGAGAACGAGGAGTTGGGTGGGAATGACGACCTGGTACGAGGGGCCGCTGGCCGCCTTCGACACGGAGACGACGGGCGTGGACGTCGAGACCGACCGGATCGTGTCGGCCGCCGTCGTCGTCCAGGACGCGCCGGGGACCCGGCCCCGGGCGTCCCGCTGGCTGGTGAATCCGGGTGTGCCGGTGCCCGAGGCGGCGACCGCGGTGCACGGGCTGACGGAGGATCACCTGCACCGCAACGGGCGGTGGCCGGCGCCGGTGATGTACGAGATAGCGGAGCAGCTGGCCGAACACGCGGCACTGGGCCGGCCGCTGGTGGTGATGAACGCGCCGTTCGACCTGACGCTGCTGGACCGGGAGCTGCGCCGGCACCGGGCGTCGCCGCTGGACCGCTGGTTCGAGTCGGTGCCGCTGAGGGTGCTGGACCCGCGGGTGCTGGACAAGCACCTGGACCGGTACCGCAAGGGACGCCGGACGCTGACCGACCTGTGCGCGCACTACGACGTGCCGCTCCAGGACGCGCACGACGCGGCGGCGGACGCACTGGCCGCGCTGGACGTCGTACGGGCGCTGGGCCGCCGGTTCGCGGCCCGGCTGGAGCGGCTGTCCCCCACCGAGCTGCACGCACTCCAGACGAACTGGCACGCGGCGCAGGCGCGGGGGTTGCAGGCGTGGTTCGCGCGCAGCGGCTCGGAGGAGACGGTGTGCACGGACTGGCCGCTCAGGCCGGAGCTTCCCGCGGCGGCGTGACCACCGGTCGGGGCGGCAGGGCCCGGGACACGCGAAGAGCCGGTCCGCTGCTGCGGACCGGCTCTCTCCCGGTGGGCGATACTGGGTTCGAACCAGTGACCTCTTCGGTGTGAACGAAGCGCTCTCCCACTGAGCTAATCGCCCGGGAACGCACTGAACCATACAGGTCCGGGCGCCCTTCGTTCAAACCGCTCCCAGGTGCCGCCGCAGTCCGCGCCGTCCGGCGCGCATCATCAGCCGGTGGTTGGCGCGGAAGACGGGCCGTCCGGGGACGGCGAGCAGCCTGAGCAGGGGTTTGCGCACATCGACCTCCTGGTCGTAGCGGACGAGCGCGCCGGGGCCGCCGGCGGTGACCGTCCAGCGCGCCCAGCCCTCCATGTCACCGGAGAGAGCGACCTGAAGGACGCCGGCGGCCGGGTCCCGGCGGGTCTCCCGCACGGTGAGGGTGATGCCGTACGGCAGCGCGGACCGGATGGTGATCACGCCGGTGCGGCCGTCCCCCCGGGTCACCGCCCGCACCTGCGGCCACCAGCGGGGATAGTCCTCGGGGCGCTCCAGTGCCGCGTACACCGCGGCCGGCGGGGCGGGCAGGGGCCACAGGCTGCGGAAGCGGTAGTGGTTCCAGTCCATGGGGTGAGTGTGCCCGCGGTGGCCGCCCGCAGCGGAGGACCGCCGGAGCCGGCACGAGGGCCGCCGCCCGTGCGACGGTGCTCCCCCGGCCGGGTCAGGCGGGCGTCCTCGCCGCCCGCGACCAGGGTGGCCGGCCCGGCGAGGTTCTCGGCACGCCACGGGGAAGCCTCGGTGCAGCCGTCGGAGCCGTGGAAGTCGGCCCGGGCCCGCTCGGCCGGTCGCAGCCCTCCGTCCACCACTCCGTCAGGTCCGCCCTGCGGAAGCCGATCCGCCGTGGGTGGACCTTCTTGTCGGTGACGAGCGCCATGGTGTTCGACCGACGGGAATTCCGAGCTGCTTGCAGCAGCCTCGCCCACCTTCGTGACGTTCTTTCAGAACTGATCCAGGCTCAGATATCCGCCCTGTCCTACGACCGAAGATCGAGGAGAATTCCGCGTTTGTCGTACTTCCGCAGGAAAGTGACGGCCGCTTTGGAAAACGTCCGGGGGATTTCCGCCCGTGGCCTGCGTCCGGCACTTCTTCCAGAAGGACTCGTACGTCTGAAAGTAGGTCTTGACGCTGACCTCCGGGTGCTTCTTCTCGAACAGCGTGGTGCCGTGGTCGATCTTCTTGACCCGCTCCTCGACGCCTACCAGGCGTAACGGATCGTCACCGCCCCGTTCCCGGAACCGCCGCCGCCCCCGCATCCGGTCGCTGCGGCGAGCCCGGCCCCGGCCGCCCTCAGGATCGAACGCGTCCCAAGATCTCCGCCGGTTCGCGCGGCCGGCCTTCCCGGCAGCGCACGGCAGTCCGGCCGCGCTGCTCGTACCGCACGCCCGAGGCCGGGGAAGAGACCGCCCGGGACTGCGGTGAAAGGTTGGCCGAGTGGTGCTCCAGCGCACGGGATGAGGAGCGGCGGCAGGTCCGTCCCCGAGCGACAGCCCGTCGCCACCGCCCCCACGACGGGTGGCTGACCGCTCACCCGCCCCCTCTAACGGTCAGGCGCCCGAGCCGCTGAGGCAGCCCGCAGAACCCGCCCATCACCCCACGCGAGGAGCCGCTCCAGCCGAAGCGCCCGCTCCCGGCCCTGCCGATCGCGCACGCCGAGACGCCTCCTCGGCCGGGTTCGAGCCCCCGGCTCGGCGTGCCCGTCGGCCGCCCGGCGGCGCCCGGAAGAGGGCGTACACGTCGACGGCCCACCTGCTTGTCGCAGATGGGCCGTCGGTCCGGGTGGGCGATACTGGGTTCGAACCAGTGACCTCTTCGGTGTGAACGAAGCGCTCTCCCACTGAGCTAATCGCCCGGGCGCAGGAAGAACATTACCCCAAGTCAGGGGGTGCTTCCGAACCCGGGACGGGACGGCGGGGCGGCCCGTCCCCGCGGCCGTGTCACTGGTCCTTGATCTTCCACGGCATGACGGCGCCGAACTTCCACAGGTAGAACCCGGCGAGTACGCCGATGATCAGGAGCCCGATGACGGTGAGGGTGATGTTGCGGCGCCGCACCTTGGGGTCGAGGGCCCGCTGGGCCGCCTCGGTGACCTTGCGCTTGGTCCAGCGGAGCACGAGCTGGGCCCAGACGAACTCGGTCGCCCAGATCGCCATGCCGCCGAAGATGACCACCCAGCCGGGACCCGGCAGGGGCAGCATGACGATGCCGGCGGCGACGACCGCCAGCCCGATCACGAAGACACCCACCTGCCAGCTCAGGTGCAGGAGCCGGCGCTCCCTGACGTACTCCGGCGCCCGGGAGCCGAGCCCCCGCTCGGCACCTTCCTCGCCCACGTGCCCGTCCGCCTTCGCCTCGTCCACTGCCACCGCGACCTCACCCAGACCGTCACTCCCCGTATTCACACAGACAAACCCTACCGTAGTGAATCGGTCACCGGAATGGTCCTGGATCCGGTACGAGTTCTCGGCCGGAAGAGTTACGTAAACCCACGCAAAACCCTCAGAGGGGTTTACAACGGCACCGTAGGTGGCATGTCGATTTCGCCGACGTGCGAATCCCCGAGCGCACACTGAGCGAAAGGCCCTGGCGCTTATGAACACCACGGTCAGCTGCGAGCTGCACCTGCGCCTCGTTGTGTCGAGCGAGTCTTCCCTGCCTGTCCCCGCAGGCCTGCGGTACGACACGGCCGACCCCTACGCCGTGCACGCCACCTTCCACACCGGAGCCGAGGAGACCGTCGAGTGGGTGTTCGCCCGCGACCTCCTCGCCGAGGGGCTGCACCGGCCCACCGGCACCGGAGACGTCCGCGTCTGGCCATCGCGCAGTCATGGTCAGGGCGTCGTGTGCATCGCCCTCAGCTCCCCGGAGGGGGAGGCCCTGCTCGAGGCCCCGGCGCGGGCCCTCGAGTCCTTCCTGAAGCGAACCGACGCCGCCGTGCCGCCCGGCACGGAGCACCGGCACTTCGATCTTGACCAGGAGCTGTCGCACATCCTGGCGGAGAGCTAGGTCGCGGCCCCTCGAAGCAGCCCGGTGCCGTCCACTCGGGGAGACGGCTCGGGCCAAGCCAACCGCATACGGCACTGGCCGGCGCCGTCACCGTGAGCGATCGCGGGGACGGCGCCGGCCTGTGCGGGCCGGCTGCGCGGGACGGCCGGCCCGCGGAGGGCGGGGAGCGGAGCCTCCTGCGACCGGGACGGACGGTGACCGGTGCACCGGGCGCGGTTGTCGCTACCATCGGCCAGCATCGGCGGGCGTCCGCCCGACCCCCCAGGCCAGGGAGCGAAACGTGCTGATCACCCACGACACCCGGTGCGCCCTCGACACCGTGGTCGATCTGGTGAACTCCGCGCCGGAGGAGGACGCGGCGGCGGACGGACTGCCCGACCTGCGGGCTCTCGCGGAGTTCGTGCGGAACCACCAGATCAGCGACGTCGGCGTACTGTCGGAGTTCGACCTCTCGGCGGTGCGCCGCATCCGGGGGCGGTTCGCCTCGGTCTTCGCGGCCCCCGACGCCCGGTCGGCGGCCACGCTGATCAACGAGCTGGTCGCCGGGGCGGGCACCACCCCCCGCCTGACGGACCATGACGGCTACGACTGGCATGTGCACTACTTCGCGCCGGGCGCCTCGGTCGCCGACCATCTCGCCGCCGACTGCGGGATGGCGCTCGCCTTCTTCGTGGTGGCCGGGGAGCAGGAACGGCTGCGGCGCTGTGAGGCACCGGACTGCCGGCGCGCCTTCGTCGATCTCTCCCGCAACCGCTCGCGCCGCTACTGCGACAGCCGGACGTGCGGGAACCGGCTGCATGTCGCCGCCTACCGGGCCCGGCGCAAGGAAGCGACGGGCTGAGCGGAGAAGACGTACGGCGTCCGGTGCGACGTCGGTCCCGGCGGGTGGCGCCGGGACGGACGTGTACGGCTCACAGCAGCAGCAGGTCGTGCAGCGCAGCCATGAGGATGAGGCATCCGATCACCGCTAGGAAGATCATCAGCGGTGGCTGGGAAAGGGCGAAGAGGCATCCGCGCGGCTCGTCCTTCGGCGGCGCGGCCTCGCTCTGTGGGGGTGTGTCCAGCATCTCGCGGCAGATGATGGCGTACCCGGGACCTCGAACGCGATCACCGCTCACGGATCTTGCGGGAGTTCGCCGAATGCCGTGAGGTCTCGTTCGGCTGGTGAACGATTCCGGACGTCCCCGGACCCACTGTGTCGTTTCAGCGAGTCATGTGACTGTCATATGCCGTGCTTCTTGAGGATGGCCTCGATGTCGCTGAAGTCGTCCCCCTGGCCGGTCGGCCGGGGGGTCGTTGCGGGGCGGGGTGCCCGGCCCTGGCCCAGGGAGGGCGCCGAGGCCTCCGGGGCCACCGCATCCGGTCCGGGCCGCCGGGCCGCCCTGCGCCCGGAACCGTCACCGGCGCGCCGGCGCTCCACGGCACGCGTGCCGGCGAACAGGAGCCAGGCCGCGCCCAGCAGGCCGAAGCCCGCCCAGGCGGTGGGGCTCAGGGCGGTGCCCGCGAGCCAGCCGACTATCCCGGTCATCACCAGGGCGACCGGCACGAGGGAGTAGGCCGCGAGGCGGGCGGCGGCCAGATACCGCTTGCGGTAGGCCGTGACCACCGCGATGCCCAGGCCCGCCGCGGACACGGCGGAGCAGACGGTCTCGGCAATCATCCGGTCCTCCTGGCAGGGCTCGTTCGGTCCTTCCATCCTGCACCGCCGCGTCCCCGCGATGCCATGCTCCGGGCACACTTCAGGGACATCTCCGGGTCGGCCCCTCCTGGAGCGCCGGACGCGGTCTCGGAGCCCGCGCCCGGACCCGGCCGGTGCCCGGCGTCCCGATTGGGCCGCCCGGGTCCCGCCTGGAAGACTGGAGCCCATGAGCGACTCCTCACCCGTACGCACCGACGCCGTCGTCCTCGACGTCTGGTGCGAACTTCAGTGCCCCGACTGCCGCGGCGCCCTCGACGACGTCCGCGCCCTGCGCGCCCGCTACGGCGACCGGCTGCAACCGCGTCTGCGGCACTTCCCCCTGGAGAAGCACCAGCACGCCTTCGCCGCCGCCCAGGCCGCCGAGGAGGCGCTGGAGCAGGGCAAGGGCTGGGCGTACGTGGAGGCCGTGCTGGAGCGGGTGGAGGAGCTGGACCGCAGGGGCGAATCCTTCCTGGTGGAGGTGGCCCGGGAACTCGGACTGGACGCCGAGGAGTTCGACACGGCGCTGATCGACGGCCGGCACATCCTGGTCGTCGACGCCGACCAGGCCGAGGGCAAGGCGATCGGCGTGAGCGGCACCCCCACGTACGTCATCGGCGGCGAACGCCTCGACGGCGGCAAGAGCCAGGAGGGGCTGCGCGAACGCATCGAGGGCATCGCGGACCGGCTGCTGGCCGACGGGCCGGCCTGAGCGGCCCGCAGCCCCCCGGGCACCCCTACGGGCACACGCCGGGAGACGACACGTTCCGGCACACCCCGGGAGCCCGCACGCCCGTCCCTCCCGAACCCGTCCGCCCCGCCCGCGGAGCCCCACGCCCGGCCCTGCCCGGACTCGTCCGGGGGTCTGCGGATCCACACGTCCCGGCGCGCCCCGAGCCGTCCGGGGCGCCCCGGACCCTTCCGGGGCGCCCCGGACTCTCCGGTGGGGCCGCCCGGCTCCCCTACAGCAGGGGCTTGGTCAGGGAGTGGGTCACCGGCTCGTAGCCCAGCGACGCGTACAGCCGCTCGGCCGGGGTGTTGCCCGCGAACACGTTGAGGCCGAGGACCGGCAGGCGGGCCTCGATCGCCTGGCGTTCCGCCAGCAGCATCAGCGTACGGCCGTGTCCCCGGCCTCGGTGGGCCGCGTCGGTCTCGACGTCGAACACGAACGCCCCGTCATCCCTGAGGGCCACCCAGAGGACGCCCACCCGGCTGCCCCCGTGCTCCAGCACGCTGAAGAGCACGCCGTCCGTCGCGAGCCCGTGCGGCAGCAACCGCCTGTGGTCGTCGCGGGCCTTGGCGCGGGCCGCGGCCTCGGGGACGCCCCGTTCGCTCCACGTGCGCGCGTACCGCTCGCTCTCCGTGACCCGCCAGACCTCGAACTCGGCCTCGGTCATGGGCCGCGCACGGCCGCCCGACGGCAGTTCGGGCGGGGTGGTGCCGAGGCGTTTCTCCATGCGGCGGTTGCGCACGGTGTAGCCGAGGGCCGCGAGCAGGCGCAGCCCGGCGTCCGCCGTGGCGGGCACGGTGGTCTCGATCCGGGTGCAGCCCCAGCCGCGCGCCACCTCCTCCGCGGCGAGCGCGGCCACGGTGCCCCGGCCGCGCCGCCGGTCCGGCTCGGCGATCCGCAGGTCGATGATGCGGGCCACCGAGTCACCGAGGTCCGGCGAGGTGCCGAGACGGATCTCGCCGACGGGACGGCTGTTGACGCACACCTGGTAGCGGCGTGAACGCGTGCCGTCGGGGTTCTGCTGGAGCGGCTCGGCCGGCCGCAGGGTCGTCGTCATCACAGCTGTTCTACCCACGACGGCCCCGTCGGGTCAGCCTCTTCCACCGGGGTCAGGGATCCAGGTCCTGCCCGGACCGCTCGTCGAAGATCCGCATGGCCTTGGCGGTCACCGGTCCGGGCGTGCCGGCCAGTTCACGGCCGTCGACCCGGTGCACGGCCTGCACGTCCCGCAAGGTGGAGGTCAGGAAGATCTCGTCGGCGCGCTGCACGACGTCCAGGGGCAGGTCCGTCTCCCTGGCGCCCGTCCACTCGACCGTCAGGGCGCGGGTGATGCCGGGCAGGCAGCCGGAGGCGACCGGCGGGGTGTGGATCTCGCCGTCGAGGACGACGAAGACGTTGGACCCGGTGCCCTCGCACAGCTGCCCGACCGTGTTGCCGAACAACGCCTCGGAGGCGCCGTGCCGGTGGGCGCGGGCCAGGGCGACGACGTTCTCGGCGTACGAGGTGGTCTTCAGGCCGGTGAGGGCGCCGCGCTCGTTGCGGGTCCACGGGACGGTGATCACCGCGGTGGTGTCCGGGCGGCGGGTGACCTCGCCGAGGGCGACGACGAGGGTGGGACCGTGCGCGCCGCGGTCGGAGCCGAGCGGGCCGTGGCCGCCGGTGTAGGTGATCCGCAGCCGGCCGAGCGGCATCGGATTGGCGGCGAGCACGGCCGCGCAGGCCTCGCGGATCTCGTCGTGGCGGGGGTCGGGCAGGCCGAGGCCGCGGGCCGAGCGGGTCAGCCGGTCGAGGTGCCGGGGGAGTGCGAACGGCCTGCCGTCGACCGCCTTCACGGTCTCGAAGACGCCGTCACCGACGGTCAGCCCGTGGTCGAAGACGGAGACCCGGGCGGCGTCCGAGTCCCGCAGCCCGCCGTCCAGCCAGATCCTCATGTGAGCGCCCTTTCCGTGTCCTCGTACGATCCCGACGCTACCGCGAGCAGCCGGGACGCCTTCAGCTCGGTCTCCCGCCACTCCCCCTCGGGGTCGGAGCCCCAGGTGATACCGGCGCCGGTGCCGAAGCGCAGGGTGCCGTCGGCACGGTCGATCCAGAAGGTGCGGATGCCCACGGCCAGCTCGCCGGTGCCGCGGTCGGCGTCGACCCAGCCGATCCCGCCGCAGTACGGGCCGCGCGGTGCCGTCTCCAGTTCCGCGATGATCCCTAGGGCGCTCGGCTTCGGCGCGCCGGTGATCGAGCCGGCCGGGAAGGCGGCGGCCAGCAGCTCCGGCCAGCCGGCTTCCTCGCGCAGCTCGCCGCGCACGGTGGAGACGAGGTGGACGAGGCCGGGGTGCTTCTCCACGACACACAGGTCGGGGACGGTCACGCTGCCGGTCGCGCAGACGCGCCCGATGTCGTTGCGGACCAGGTCCACGATCATCACGTTCTCGGCGTAGTCCTTCTCCAGGAGGTCCGCCTCGGTGCGCCCGGTGCCCTTGATCGGCCCCGACTCGACGACGCGGCCGTCGCGGCTCAGGAACAGCTCGGGCGAGGCGGTGGCGATCTCCACACCGTGCTCCGGCAGGCGGACCGTGCCCGCGTACGGCGCCGGGTTGCCGCGGGCCAGCAGGGCGGTCAGGGCGTCCACGTCGGCGTCCGGGGCGACCGGCGCGCCGAGCACCCGGCAGAGGTTGACCTGGTAGACGTCGCCGGCGGCGATACGCTCGCGGATCCCGCGGACGGCCGCCGTGTACGCGGCCCGGTCCAGGGAGGAGGTCCAGTCCCCCGGTGCCGGGCCGTGCCAGGCGCCAGGCACCGGGGCGGGCACCGGCTCCTGGCGTACGTCCGCGAAGCGGGCGCAGGTCAGCCGGCCCTCGAAGTCCGCGCAGACGGCCCAGAAGCCGGTGGAGTCCAGGGCGGCCGGATCGCTGGTGACGTCGAGGAGGCCGGTGGCGACGCGGTCGCCGAAGCGGGCCAGAGGAGCGTGGTGGGACACGTGGTCGAGTCTAGGACGGGTATCCGAAAGTCGACCTCGGGATGTCCCGGAGGGGACCGGGACCGGCGGCTCCGGCGGGCGCACCGCAGCACGCTGCGCAAACGCGTTTTTGTACTGGCCCGGGAATCCGCTAGAGTTCAACACGTCGCCGGGACGCGGAAGCGCTCCGAAACGACAGGCGGACGTAGCTCAGTTGGTAGAGCGCAACCTTGCCAAGGTTGAGGTCGCGAGTTCGAGCCTCGTCGTCCGCTCGAAGGAAGAAGGGGTCGTTCCGGTCCCCTACACTCCTGGTGGAGTGGCCGAGAGGCGAGGCAACGGCCTGCAAAGCCGTCTACACGGGTTCAAATCCCGTCTCCACCTCCAAGGACGATTAGCTCAGCGGGAGAGCGCTTCCCTGACACGGAAGAGGTCACTGGTTCAATCCCAGTATCGTCCACTGGATCCGCCGGTCTGTACGGCATGATCCGTCCCGCGCGATTAGCTCAGCGGGAGAGCGCTTCCCTGACACGGAAGAGGTCACTGGTTCAATCCCAGTATCGCGCACCGCCTGTGACGCACGCGTCACGGTCCGCGGACGATTAGCTCAGCGGGAGAGCGCTTCCCTGACACGGAAGAGGTCACTGGTTCAATCCCAGTATCGTCCACACAGCAGGAAGCCCCCGGCCGTCTCGTACGGCCGGGGGCTTCTTCGTGCGCTCAGCTGGAGAAGAGCATGTGACCGAAGCTCTTGTGGCGGTGGTGCTCGTAGTGACCGTGGCCACCACCGTGATGACCGCCGTGCGGGGCGCCCCAGGCGGGTGCGGGCGGGGCCGGGTACGACTGCGGGGCCGGCGGGGGCGGCGGAGCGGGCTGGGACCACTGGCTCTCCAGCCGGGTCAGCGCCTCCAGCTCGCCGTAGTCGAGGAAGATGCCGCGGCAGCCGCTGCACTGCTCGATCTGAACGCCGTTGCGGTTGTAGGTGTGCATCGGCGCATGGCACTTCGGACACTGCATGGTCGGCTCAACTCCTCGCCGGTCGGTCCTGCTTCGCGTTTCCCCAGGACAGACTCCGTCCGGCCCCGGGCGGTTGCAGCCTAGTCCGCCGGAACGGGCGTGGGCCGAGGGGGTACGGAGGGCATCCGCGCGCACGCGTCGACCAGGGCCTGCTCCACCTCGTCCAGCGGGCGGTCCGCCGCGAGCGCCTTCGTCAACGCGAGCGCGGCCGTCTGCGCGGTGAGGGCGCGGGCCGGCACGTCCAGGGTGGCCCAGGGGTCGCCGTCCGCGGGCACGGCCGGGCCGCCTGCGTGCCGGTAGGCGGCCAGGAAGCGGGTCCACTCGTCGGGCGGGAGGAGCCCGCAGGCGTACCAGGCGGCTGGGCGGGCGAGGTCCCAGGCCGGCACGCCGGACCCCAGGTCGTCGACGTCGATCAGCTTCCAGGGGCCGTCCGGTGCCGGGTGCCGGACCAGCTGGCCGAGGTGGAGATCACCGTGGCAGAGGGCCGGCGGGCCGGGCATCGGCGCCTTCCCGCGGGCCCAGGCGGGCAGGCCGGCCCAGGCGTCCAGGACGGGACGGGCGGCCGGGTGACCTGTGGGGGCGGTGGCACGGAGGGCCGCGTGGAGCCGGGCGAGGGCGCGGGCGGCCTTGACGGGACCGCGCATCGGGGGCAGGCCGGCGGGGGCGGGACAGCGGTGCAGGTTCGCCAGGAGGGTGGCGGCGGCCTCCCAGGGGGCCGCGTCCGGATCGTCCGGGTCCACCGGGGCGCCGTACGGCCAGAAGGTCACCAGACGGTCGCGCAGGGGGACCGGGGTGGGAGTGAGCGGGGGAAGCAGCACGTCGGGGTGGCCGGCGGCCGTGGCGAGGCGCCGGACCAGCGCGGCGCGGTCGGTCTCCGGGGCGTGGGCCTTGGCGACGGTGCCGGCATGCCGCACGACCGTGGCGTCCTCCCGGTCGGCCAGGGGGGTGCTGACGCAGGCGCAGGGGGTGGTGAGGACGCGGGGGTGGGCGGCGGCTTTCGCTTGTGCGGTCAGCGCGGTCATCAGGGCGGGGGCGGGGGCGGACGCGTCTGCGGTCAAGGCTGCCTCGGGGGGGTGGGCTGTTCGGCCGAGGGTACTGGGCGGGAGATCGCCGGGAGATCGCCAGGGGGTGGCGGGTGGTGCGGGCGGGGTCGGCGGCGGGGCCGCGTCCGGTGGGGGCGTCGGCGGGGCGGGGGCGACTCGCAGCGGAGCCGGGCCCGCCTCAGGGGATCACTGTCGGGTACGGCGACGGGACGGCGGACGTTCCGGGCGGGGGCGGCTTGCAGCGGAGCCGGACACTGTCTCGGTGGACCACCGTCGGGACAGCGGGCCTGCCGGGCGGGGGTACGGCGGCGGGACGGCGAGCGTCCCGGGCGAGGGCGGCTTGCCGCGGAGCGGGCCTTGCCAGGGGGAAGGCGGCTTCCTGGGCCGGGGCCCCGCCAGACTGAAGACGGCTCGCAAGGCCAGGGGCCCGCAGGCAGGAGGCGTCTTGCCTGGCAGCCCGCCTCGCCCGGCGGGCTGCCGCTTACGGAGCAGCGAGTGCCGACAGAGAGACGGGCGGCATGCGGGGAGGCGGCCGCCACCGGGCCGGCGTGTCTGGGCCGGTGCCCCGTGGGCATGGGGGCGCGGTGCGCGGGAGGTAGAAACAGACGCCAACGCGGGGCGCTCGTGGGAAAGGGGAACCGCTCAGGCGGCACAGCTCGCTCGCGGAGGGCGGAGGCAGACGCCGACGCGGCGCGCTCGTGGGAGCCCGGCTCGGGCCGCACAGTTCGCTCGCCGGAGGGGGACGGTCGTGGCGGCGTGCCGCGTTCGGGCGCGAGGGATCGCTGATGTCGGCGCCGGTTGTCCGTGTGCCGGGGAACGGCTAATGCCGGCGCAGCTCCCCAGCTGCGCCGGCATCTGTGCCGTCCGCCGCACCCCCGTCCCCACGGGGTTTCATGGATAGATGTCCCCGCCCGGACCGCTCTTCCGGGCCTGGGGGCGCCGCTCAGCGCCCCAGCATCGCACCCACGGACGACGCCTGTGTGGCCACCGTCTCCCAGCCGTCGAAGACGAGCAGGAGCAGGGCCGCCAGGGGAAGGGCCATGAGCGTCGCCACCAGTGGGTGGCGACGGCCCGTCCGGCGGGAGGCGAACACGGTGCGCCGCGGTGCCGGGTGGGCCATGGTCCCTCTCCTGACCGTTTCGGTTGTCATAGGCGGCGGGTGTCTGACCTCGGGGGACGAGTGCTGCACCCGCCGCTTGACCTCAAATCTAGGTGCGCGGCGGACACCGGGCGTCATGCCCTCGTACCGATTGCCGGGCCTCCCGGAGGATGAGCCACGACCTGCGGACTACTCCCCTGGGTGGAGGCGCGGGTGCGGGTCTCGGGGTCTTCCCGGAGGGGGCTGCCCGCTGTGTCCGGGCATGTCCGACGCGTCCGGCACGCCCGGTGGAGTGAGACTTCGATCACCCGTGACGGGGCCGGGAGGGGGGCGGGAGGTGGAGCGCGATCCGGTGCCCGACGCGGCCCGGGGGCTGCCCACGGCACCTCACCGGCGACCGTACCGCGCGACACCCGACACCCTCACGGGAGCCCAACTTCTGCGTCATATGCGGGGGTTGCCGTCGTACGTCCCGCCAACCGGCTGTGTCTCACGGCCCGCTGACCCGGTTTCACCTCCCCCGAACGGCGTACACAATCCGCCAGGCCGAGAGGGCGCGGCCTCTGCGCGCAGGCGGCCGTGGAAACGTAAGCTGTGCCACGTCACAGGGACCGGGCAGCGGGGATGAACATGGCGATGATGCGCCTGAGGCGCGAGGACCCGCGCGTCGTCGGCTCGTTCAGGCTTCACCGACGGCTCGGCGCGGGCGGGATGGGCGTGGTCTATCTCGGCTCCGACAAGAAGGGGCAGCGCGTCGCGCTGAAGGTGATCCGGCCCGACCTCGCGGAGGACCAGGAGTTCCGGTCGCGGTTCGCGCGCGAGGTGTCGGCGGCCCGGCGCATCCGCGGCGGATGCACGGCCCGCCTGGTCGCCGCGGACCTGGAGGCCGAGCGGCCCTGGTTCGCCACCCAGTACGTGCCCGGCCCCTCCCTGCACGACAAGGTCGCCGACGAGGGCCCCCTCTCCGCGGCGGACACCGCGGCGGTCGGCGCGGCCCTCTCCGAGGGACTGGTCGCCGTGCACGAGGCGGGTGTCGTCCACCGGGATCTGAAACCGTCCAACATTCTGCTGTCCCCCAAGGGGCCGCGGATCATCGACTTCGGCATCGCCTGGGCCACCGGTGCCTCCACCCTCACCCACGTGGGCACCGCGGTCGGCTCCCCCGGCTTCCTCGCGCCCGAGCAGGTCCGCGGCGCGGCGGTCACCCCGGCGACGGACGTGTTCTCCCTCGGCGCGACCCTGGCGTACGCCTCGACCGGTGACTCGCCCTTCGGGCACGGCAGTTCCGAGGTGATGCTGTACCGGGTGGTGCACGAGGAAGCGCAGCTGTACGGCGTACCGGACGCGCTGGCCCCGCTGATCCGGGCCTGCCTGGCCAAGGATCCCGAGGACCGGCCCAGCACCCTCCAGCTGTCGCTGCGGCTCAAGGAGATCGCCGCGCGGGAGGCGCAGGGCCTGGACGGCGCACGGCCGCCCGCGCCGCGCGCCGCCGAGGCGGACCGGCCCACCGGGCGGCTCGCCGACACCTATCCCGAACAGCAGCGCGTCCAGCGGCGTACCTCCTCCGGTACGCCGCTGCCGCGCGCGGGCGCCCCCTCCCGGAGCGGTGAGCCGTCGCGCGGCGGGATGCCCTCACGGAGTGACGGGCCGTTCCGCGGCGGGGTCGCCTCGCGCGGGGGCAGCGGTGCGCGCGGCGCGGGTGCCGCCGCCCGGCCGGGCAGGGCACGCCCCACACCGGCGCCGCGCGGTGGTGCTCCGCGCTCAGGCAGTGGCGGCCGGCCCGCTCCGCGCGGCGATTCCCGGCGGCCGGGGCAGCGCCCGTCGCGGACCGGGCGGCGGCCGGCCAATCCGCGGCTGCTGCGGCAGCGGTTGTTCGTGTTCGTGGTGGTGACGCTGCTGGTGGCGCTCGGGATCGCGGTGGC
This sequence comes from Streptomyces sp. NPDC006309, assembly GCF_040613095.1. Lineage (NCBI taxonomy): Bacteria > Bacillati > Actinomycetota > Actinomycetes > Kitasatosporales > Streptomycetaceae > Streptomyces > Streptomyces sp. NPDC006309. The sequence continues at coordinate 40,381 of NZ_JBEXRO010000027.1, forward strand.
CCAGGGCTGCCAGGGGCCGGCGCGCGGGCTGGGCGGCGACGGCCGTGACGGCGGCGTACAGCGGCAGCAGGACGCGCAGCCGAGCTACCCGCCGCTGGAGAACGGCAAGCTCATGTCCGACCGGTACACCTCGACACTGAGCCGCGACGCCGGCAAGTGAGCGCCTCCCGGAACAACAGCCCCCGGGGGCGGGACGCCAGACGGCCGCCGGGGAGAAGCCCCAGGCGGTCGGGCAGGCATGACGGACCGCCCCGGCCCGCACTCCCAGGCAGCCGGCCGGGCATGACCGCCCGCCTCGGTACGACGGCCCACCCGGACACCGGCTTCCACGCGGCAAGCCCAGGCGTGACGGCCCGCCCGCCAGGCAGAGACCTCCAGGCGGTGGAACAGACATGACGGACCGCCCCGGCCCGCACTCCCAGGCGGCCGGCCGGGCATGACCGCCCGCCTCGGTACGACGGCCGCCCGGACACCGGCTCCCAAGCGGCAAGCCCAGGCGTGACGGCCCGCCAGGCAGAGACCTCCAGGCGGTGGAGCAGGCATGACGGACCGCCCCGGCCCGCACTCCCACGCAGCCGGCCGGGCATGACCGCCCGCCTCGGTACGACGGCCCACCCGGACACCGGCTTCCATGCCGTCACGCCAGGCAGGGCGGCCCGCCGGGGAGAGGCCCCGAGGCGGGCGGCGGGTGACGGCCGGGCCGCCTGGATCAGCGTTCCGACGGATCAGACGCTCGGTCGGCCTGTCGCCACCGCGTAGAACGCGACCGCGGCAGCCGCGCCCACGTTGAGCGAGTCGACGCCGTGCGACATCGGGATGCGTACCCATGTGTCGGCGGCGGCCAGCGCCCGCCCGGACAGCCCGTCGCCCTCGGCGCCCAGCATCAGCGCGACCCGGTCCCTGGTGTGCGGGGCGGCCTCGTCGAGGGTGACGGCCTTCTCGTCCGGCGTGAGGGCGAGGAGCGTGAAGCCGGCCTCGCGGACCGACTCCAGCCCCTTCGGCCAGGTCTCCAGGCGGGCGTACGGCACCGAGAACACCGCGCCCATGGAGACCTTGACGCTCCGCCGGTACAAGGGGTCGGCGCAGTCGGGTGACAGCAGCACCGCGTCCATGCCGAGGGCCGCCGCCGAGCGGAAGATCGCGCCGATGTTGGTGTGGTCGTTGACCGACTCCATGATGACGACCCGGCGGGCGGTGCGGAGCAGTTCAGCGGCCGTCGGCAGCGGCTTGCGCTGCATAGAGGCGAGCGCGCCACGGTGCACGTGGTAGCCGGTGACGCGTTCGGCGAGTTCGGGGCTCACGGCGTACACCGGGGCCGGGAGTTCGTCGATGACGTCGCGCATGACGTCGACCCACTTGGCCGAGAGCAGCATCGAGCGCGTCTCGTAGCCCGCTTCCCTGGCCCGGCGGATGACCTTCTCGCCCTCGGCGATGAACAGGCCCTCGGCGGGCTCGCGCCTGCGGCGCAGCTCGACGTCGGTCAGGCCCGTGTAGTCGGCCAGGCGCGGGTCGTCGGGATCGTCGAGGGTGATGAGCTCGGCCACAGGGTGATACTGCCTTGTCCTGGGTGGGGTGGGAACGACCGGGAACGGATGGGGCTACCGCGGGTCGGGCGGATCAGACCGCTGTCATGCGCCGGGCGTGGAGCCGGCGCGCACGACCTCGCCGATGACGATGACCGCCGGGGGCCTGACGTCCTCGGTCCGTACCGTCTCCGCGACCGTGGCGAGGGTGGCGTCCACGCGCCGCTGCGCCGCCGTGGTCCCCTCCTGGACCAGGGCGACCGGCGTCTCGGGGGACTTGCCGTGCGCGACGAGCGTCTCGGCGATCTTCCCGATCTTGTCGACGCCCATCAGGACCACCAGGGTGCCCGTGAGCCTGGCCAGCGACGGCCAGTCGACCAGGGAGCGTGCGTCGTCCGGGGCGACATGGCCGCTGACCACGGTGAACTCGTGGGCGACGCCCCGGTGGGTGACCGGGATGCCGGCCGCGCCCGGCACCGAGATCGAGCTGGAGATACCGGGGACCACCGTGCACGGGATGCCGGCCTCGGCGAGCGCCTGGACCTCTTCCATGCCCCGCCCGAAGACGTACGGGTCGCCGCCCTTGAGCCGGACGACCGCCTTGCCCTGCTTGGCGTGCTCGATGAGCGCGTTGTTGATGGCCTCCTGGGCCATGTACCGGCCGTACGGGATCTTCGCCGCGTCGATCACCTCGACGTGCGGCGGGAGTTCGGCCAGCAGGTCGCGCGGGCCCAGCCGGTCGGCGATGACGACGTCCGCCTCGGCGAGCAGCCGGCGGCCGCGGACCGTGATCAGGTCGGGGTCGCCGGGGCCGCCGCCGACCAGGGCCACACCGGTGGTGCGGGTGCGGTGGTGCGGGGCGACGAGGGTGCCGTCGCGCAGTCCCTCGACGACCGCGTCCCGGATGGCGGCGGTGTGCCGGGGGTCGCGTCCGCGCGCGTGGGTGGTGAGCACGGCGACGGTGACGCCCTCGCTGTGACCGGTCGCCGGGGTCCACGCCGTCGCCTGCTCGGCGTCGTCGGAACGCACGCACCAGACACGGTGCCGTTCGGCCTCGGCGGAGGCCCGCGTGTTGGCCTCGGTGTCGCTGGTGGCGATGAGGGCGTACCAGGCCTCGGCGAGGTCGCCGTCCTCGTACGGGCGCCGGAGCCAGGCGATCTCGCCCGCGTCCGCCATGGCCTCCACCGACGGGGTGGCCTGCGGGGAGACGAGGACGATGTCCGCGCCGGCCGCGATGAGCGCCGGGAGCCGGCGCTGGGCGACCTGGCCGCCACCGAGGACGACCACGCGGCGGCCGGAGAGGCGGAGGCCTACGGGGTAGGCGGGGTGTTCAGCCATGAGGGGCGGCTCCTCCTGCGGCGGTGCGGTGGGCCCGCTGCGACTGCGGAGCGGCCCTGACGTGCGGATTTTACGGTGCGGGCGGAGCAGACGACACGGGTGGTCCGGCAGTTGAGCACCGGGCCACCCGTGATGTCCGTGACGCCTACTTCTCGGATGTCCGTGACGCCTACTTCTCGGTGACTCCCGCCGAGTCGAACGTGGCCACCTCGTGCATCGCCCGGGCCGTGCTCTGCACCAGCGGCAGGGCCAGCAGCGCGCCCGTGCCCTCGCCGAGACGGAGGTCCAGGTCGACCAGCGGGCGCAGGCCCAGCTTGTTCAGCGCGGCGACGTGGCCCGGCTCGGCGCTGCGGTGGCCCGCGATGCAGGCCGCCAGCACCTCGGGGGCGATGGCGCGGGCCACGAGCGCGGCCGCACCGGCGCTGACGCCGTCCAGGATCACCGGCGTACGCAGCGACGCGCCGCCGAGGAGCAGGCCGACCATGGCCGCGTGCTCGAAGCCGCCGATGGCGGCCAGGACGCCGATCGGGTCGGCCGGGTCCGGCTGGTGCAGTTCCAGCGCGCGCCGGACCACCTCGGTCTTGCGGGCCAGGGTCTCGTCGTTGATGCCCGTGCCGCGGCCGGTCACCTCCGCCGGGTCGGCGCCGGTGAAGACGGAGATCAGCGCGGCGGACGCCGTGGTGTTGGCGATGCCCATCTCGCCGGTGAGCAGCGCCTTGTTGCCGGCCGCCACCAGGTCGCGGGCGGTCTCGATGCCCACCTCGATGGCCGCCCTGGCCTCCTCGCGGCTCATCGCGGGGCCGGTGGTCATGTCGGAGGTGCCGGCGCGGATCTTGCGGGGCAGCAGGCCGGGGGTGGCGGGCAGGTCGGCGACGACGCCCACGTCCACGACACACACCTCGGCGCCGACCTGGGCGGCGAAGGCGTTGCAGACCGCTCCCCCGCCCAGGAAGTTGGCCACCATCTGGGCGGTGACCTCCTGCGGCCAGGGGGTGACGCCCTGGGCGTGCACACCGTGGTCGCCCGCGAAGATCGCCACGGCGGCGGGCTCCGGGATCGGCGGCGGGCACTGGCGGGACAGCCCGGACAGCTGCGCGGAGATGATCTCCAGCATGCCGAGGGCGCCGGCCGGCTTGGTCATGCGCTTCTGACGCTCCCACGCCTCGCCGAGCGCCTTGGCGTCGAGCGGGCGGATCTGTGCGACGGTCTCGGCAAGCAGGTCGTGGGGGTCCTCTCCGGGCAGGGCGCGGCGGCCGTACGTCTCCTCGTGCACCACCCAGGACAGGGGGCGCCTCTTGGACCAGCCGGCCTGCATCAGCTCGGGCTCGTCCGGGAACTCGTCGACGTACCCGACACACAGGTAGGCGACGACCTCCAGGTGCTCGGGCAGGCCGAGCGCGCGGACCATCTCCCGCTCGTCGAAGAAGCTGACCCAGCCCACGCCGAGGCCTTCGGCACGGGCGGCGAGCCAGAGGTTCTCCACCGCGAGCGCCGAGGAGTAGGGCGCCATCTGCGGCTGGGTGTGACGGCCGAGGGTGTGCCGGCCGCCGCGGGTGGGGTCGGCGGTGACGACGATGTTGACCGGCGTGTCGAGGATGGCCTCGATCTTCAGTTCCTTGAACTGCTTCGCCCGGCCCTTCGGCAGCGACTTGGCGTACGCCTCGCGCTGGCGCATCGCCAGTTCGTGCATGGTCCGGCGGGTCTCGGCGGACCGGATGACGACGAAGTCCCAGGGCTGCGAGTGCCCCACGGAGGGCGCGGTGTGCGCGGCCTCCAGGACGCGCAGCAGCACCTCGTGCGGGATCGGGTCGCTGCGGAAGCCGTTGCGGATGTCGCGGCGCTCGCGCATCACCTTCAGGACGGCCTCGCGCTCGGCGTCGGCGTAGCCGGGTGCGGCCGGGCCGGTGGACTGTCGTGGTTCTGCCACTGCGGCCGTGCTCTCTTCCTGGTCGGCGGCCCTGGTCGGCAGGTCCTCCGCGTGCTGTACGACATCGGGGGCGGGCTCCGCCTCCGGTGCGGCGGGCTCGCCCTCGCGGGGCGCGGGCACGGTGGCCGCCACCGCCTCCGGCTGCTCCTGCGGCCCCTGGGGGGCCTGTTCGTCCCTGGGCAGGACGATGGGGTGGGGCGGGGTCGGCGCCAGGTGCGGGGTGGTGGGCACCTGCCCCTGCACCGGCACGAACTGCCCGAACGACTGCTCCGGGTGCGTGGGCTCCGAGATGACGGGGGGCGACGGCTGCTCCGGGATGGCCGAGGGCAGCGGCTGCTCCGCGTGCGGCTGCGCCGGGACGGCCGGGGGCAGCGGCTGCTCCGGGACGGCCGAGGGCAGCGGCTGGTCCGGGTTCTGAGTGTGCGTGGCGGCCGGCGCGGGGTCCGTCGGTTCGGGGTGCGCGGTGTCCGGTACGGCGGTGTCCGGAACCTGCGGCAGAGGCTGCGGGCCGGCGGGCCGGTCGGCAGCCGGGGCGGCCGGGGTCTCGGCGCCGTGCGGGGCGTGCTCGACGACCTGCGGGCCCTGCGCCTGCAACACGGTGGGCTCCATCGGCTCGGGCTCCACCGGCTCGGCCGGGGCGGCGGCCTCGGGGGCACTGTCGCCCACGGCTCGGAGGGGTACGGCGTCCTGGGCCGGGGCGGCAGGCGCGGGTGCCACGGACTCCGCTGCCTCCGCTGCCTGGTCCAAGGCGGGTTCGGCGACCGGTGCGGCGCCGGGGGCGTCCGGACCCGGCTGGACCGGAGCGGTTGCCCCGGGGCCCCCGGCCGCGCCCTGCGGGGCGACGGCCTCGACGGCCTGGGCGGCCGTCGGCTCGGCGACGCCGGCAGCTTCGTGTGCGGGAGCCGTGCCGGGGATCTGGGTGCCGTCCGGGGCCGCCGGCGCTTCGGGGACCTGGACGGCGTGTCGGGCACCGGCCGCGTCGACGGGCTCCACCACGGCCTCGACGGCGACGGGCGGTGCCTGCGTGTCGGCCTGCGCCTGGGCGGCGGCGGGAGGCTGGGGCCGCGCGGCCTCAGCGGCGTGCGCGGCTGCGGCGGCCTGCCCGGCGTGGGCGGTCTGCCCGGCGTCGGTCGGCTGGAAATCGCCGATGGGCTGCGCGGCACCGTCGATGTGGCCGGTGGCCTCGGCCGGCGCGGCGTCGCCGTGCTCGGTACCGGCGTCCGGCCAGGTGCCCGCGTGCGGCTCGGCCGGTGCGACGGGCTGAGCCGCCTCGGCGGCCGGCGCCTCAGCAGCCATCGGCTCGGCCGGGGCCGTCGCGGCCGGCGGCGTCCCGGTCACCGGGCCCGCCTCCGAGGCGTCCGCGGCAACCGGAACGGCCTCCGCGGACAGCGCACTGTCCGGCGCCCCGGCCGGTACGGCGTGGTCCGGCACCTCCTCGGCGGGAAGGTCCTCGACATGAAGGTACTGGGCGGCCGGGTCCGTCACGGGCGCCTGTGCGACCGGGGGCAGCTGGCCAGTGGTCTCCTGCCCGGCGGCCGTCCCGGCGCCCTGAGCGTGCACCGGGCCGGGTGCGCCGCCCGGCGCCTCGGCGGCCTCGTCCGGCACGGACACCGGGCCCTCGTTCGCGGTGCCGTCGGCAGCCGGCTCGGCCTGGGCAGGCGGGAACACCTCGGCCGGGAGGGTGCCGTCGGGCACCTCCGCACCGGCCACGGGCGTCTGCGCACCGTCGGCGGCGTGCGCGCTGTCGGCGTCCGGCGCCGCCGGCACGTGCGCGGCCTCGGCGACGGGCGCGTCGGCGCCCTGCGCCACCGGGACCGGGACGCCGCCGGCAGTCTGTGCCACCGGCGCGTGAACTCCTTCGGCGCCCTGCGCCACCGGCACCTGAACACCGTCGGCAGCCTCCGCCGGGGGCACCTGCGCACCCTCGGTACCAGCCGCCACCGGTGCCTGTGCGTCCCCGCCGTCCTGTCCGGCGGCCGTGGCGGACAGGACGTCGTGGGCGTGCACGACAGGTGCCTGCTCCGGGCTCCAGTGGGCGTCGGCCGGCTGTGTCCCGGCCGCGGCCTGGCCGGCGAGGCGGGTCATCGCGGCCTGAGCCGCGTCGGCCGGGTCAACCGTTTCGGCAGCCGGGACCTGGGCCGGGGCCGCGCCCCAGGGGACCGCGGTCTGGGGAACCATGTCCCGCAGCGGCTGCGCGTCGAGGTACTCGGGACCGGCGGCGACGGCCGGTCCGGGCTGCCGTACCGGGACTCCTGCGGGGCCGCGGTCGGCGAGAGAGCGGACCGGGCTCGCGGAGGCGTCCGGGATCGGCGGGCCGAGGTGCAGCGGACGGCGCGGCGGCTGGGGTGCGGACGCGGGGTCGTGCGGCGCCGAGAGGATGGGGGACGGCGGCACGGACGCCGGGCCCGAGCTGGGCAGGCGGACACCGTTGAGGTCGACCGAGCCGGTGTCCCGGCCGGCCGTCTCGTGCGGGCCCGGCTCGTGGACGGCCTCCACCACCGGTTCCGGGGCGGGGGGCGGCACTTCGTTGCCCCACGCGCCCTGGGCACCCGGCAGCAGCAGGTCTTCGTCCTCGGCGGGAGCCTCGGAGAGGTAGGTGTACGCACCGTGCGGGGGAACGCCCGGCTGCTCCACCATGCCTGCGCTCTCCGGCTGCCCCTCGCCCGGGACCTGGCCGGTGTCCGTCATGCGTACCCCTCGCCCATCGGTTGATGCTCCTACGACCCGCTCACCCGGAACGGCGCACCGCCCGCCCCGCAGTGAGAACGAGCGTCCGTGCCCAGCGGCACGAACGACCCGCCGGAAAAGGCGACAAAGCCATTCAGTGGCATTGTCCCGGTCGTCGCGCCGTCGCGACAGCGTGATCCGCGACAGCCCGCTGTGGACTGCGCCACGTTGCGCGTCCTCCGGTCCGCCGTACCACACCCACCCCAAAACGGGCGTGCGTTCCGGACATTGGCGAACGAAGTTCGGGCCGCCGGTGCGGTACAACGATCTGCCAGCCTACCGCGCGCGGTACGACAACCCGATCACGGGGCGCGATCCGGAAGTACCCCGCTGAGCAGGAACGCGACACTCCGCTCGGTCTCCGTCCAGGCCCGGGTGTCGAGTTCGACGGACTGGAGCAGGGCGCATTCGACCCGGTATCCGTGCTCGGACAGGTCGCGGCCGACGCGTTCGGCGGCGTCCCGGGTCGCGGCGTGCGTGACGATGCGCTGCGGGCGCCGGTCGGCGACCGCGAGGACGACGGCCGGTCCCCCGCCGCCGACGCGCACGACGTCCGGTTCGGGCAGGTCCTCCAGCACGTGCGGGGCGCTGCCGTGGACGACCTGGAGCTGGATGCCGCCGCGGTGGCCGGCGGCCTCGGTGCGGGCGCAGGCCGCCGGGTCGTGGTCGACGGCGATGACGGCCGCTCCGGCGAGCGCGGCCTCGGTGGCGAACGCGCCGCTGCCGCAGCCGATGTCCCAGACGAGGTCGCCGGCCCGGGGCCCGAGCCGGGCGAGTTGGGCGGCGCGCAGCAGTTCCGTCTCGCCCTCGCCGAGTCCGCCGCCGTAGGTCTCGTCGGGCTGCACCCAGCCGCGCGGGCCGGCGCCCGGGTCGCGTCCGGCGATCCAGCCGCCGCCCTCGCCGGCGCCGGCCGGTCCGCCGATGACGATGACGACGTTGGGGTCGCGCCAGATGTGGTCGGCGGCCTTGTCGGAGGTGACGACGCTGACCTGTTCGCGTGCGGTGCCCAGTTCCTCGCAGATGACGAAGGTGCGGTGCACGCCCTCCAGCAGGAGCCCGAGTTCGGCGGGGCCGGCGCCCGGCGCGGTCAGGACGGCGACCTTGGTGTGGGCGCGGCAGACGTTCACGGCCCGGCGCAGGGTGCGCGGGTGGGCGACGACGACCTGCGCGTCGTCCCAGGGCATGCCGGCGCGGGCGAAGGCGGCGGCGACGGCGGAGACCGCGGGGACGACCTCGACCTCGAGGCCGAACTCCGGCGCGCGCAGGCTGCGTACGACACCGAAGAAGCCGGGGTCGCCGTCGGCGAGCACGACCGCGGTGCCGCGGTGGGCCGCGATGCGGCGGGCGGCCAGGGCGGGGCTGCCGAGGCGGACCCGTTCGGCGGTGGGAGGCAGCTCGGGGAGTTCCAGGTGGTGGGCGGCGCCGGCCACCAGTGTGGCGGCGCCGAGGGCGGCGCGTGCCGCGGCGGTCAGCGGCGAGCCGTCCCAGCCGATCACCGTGACCCGGTCGGCCATCGTCGTCAGTCTCCAGTGGGTTGTGCGGCTCTTCCAAGGGGGCCCGGGGCGGGCTCCGTGAGGGTACCCGGTGGGGTGCGGGGGCCGGGCGCCGGCGGGCTCAGTTCCAGTCCGGGTACGACGTGAATCCGTCGGCGGCCGCCTGCTGCTCACCGACTCCGGCGAGGTCCTCCGGCAGCAGGCTCCAGAGGATGACGTCCGTGCGTACCTCGGTCCAGTAACCGTTCCCGGTCCTGGCGCGTGCTATCCAGGCGTTGCGGAGGACGCCCTCGCTGATGCAGCCGATCCGCTGGGCCACCTGCTGGGAGGCGGTGTTGCCGGCGGCGGTGCGTAGTTCGAGGCGCTCGAACTTCTGGTCGTGGAAGAGCCACTCGGCGATGGCGAGGACGGATTCGGAGGCGTATCCCTCGCCGCGGGCCCAGGGGGCGATGACGTAGGCGATCTCGCTGGAGCGGATGCGCCGGTCCGTGTTCTTCAGATGCACGGTGCCGACGAGCCGCTGGGTGAGGAACTCGGTGACGGCCAGGACGATGCCCCGGCCCCCGGTACGCTCGTCGGGAGCCGACCGGGTGATCCACTCGTGGGCGTGGGCCTCGGTGTAGGGGTGCGGGACGGTGGTCCAGGCGATGACCTGTTCGTCGTTCATCATCTCGGCCAGGGCGGGGACGTCGTCCTCGTCGAAGGGGCGCAGCACCAACCGCTCCGTGCTGATGGAGATGTTGGGGAAGGTGCTCGTCATGCGCCGCTCCGTAACCTTCGGTGGTTCTCGAAAGACCGTCAGGCCTGCTGAAGTGCCAGCATAGGACGGCGGTGGCACCGGCGGCCGAGGGGCCGACGGTGCCACCGCCGTCGCGATCGGAAGCGGGGGATCAGGCGCGACGGACCGGAAGGAGGGTCAGAAGGAGGGGATCAGAAGGAGGGGATGACCGAACCCTGGTACTTGTCCTCGATGAACTTCTTGACCTCGGGCGAGGTGAGGAGCTTGGCGAGCTTCTTGACCCGCGGGTCCGTCTCGTTGCCCTTCTTCACGGCGAGGAAGTTGCCGTACGGGCTGTTCTTCGCGGACTCCAGGACCAGGGCCTCCTTCGCGGGCTTGATGCCGGCGGAGATGGCGTAGTTGCCGTTGATCACGGCCGCGTCCACGTCGTCCAGGGAGCGCGCGGTCTGGGCCGCCTCGACCTCCTTGAACTTGAGGTTCCTGGGGTTCTTGGCGATGTCCTGCGGGGTGGCCTCGGTGCCGACGCCGCCCTTGAGGGTGATCAGCCCGTGGGAGGCGAGCAGCTTCAGGGCGCGGGCCTCGTTGACGGCGTCGTTCGGGACGGCGATGGTCGCACCGCTCTTGAGGGCGTCGGCCTTCTTGATCTTGTGGGAGTAGAGGCCGAGCGGCTCCAGGTGCACCGTGACGACGGGCACGATGTGCGTGCCGCGCTTCTTGTTGAAGTCGTCGAGGTAGGGCTGGTTCTGGAAGTAGTTGGCGTCCACGTCACCGTCTTCGGTCGCCGTGTTCGGCGTGATGTAGTCGGTGAACTCCCGGACCTCCAGGTCGAGGCCCGCCTTCTTCGCCAGGTTCTTCTTGACGTAGTTGAGGATCTCGGCGTGCGGGGTGGGGCTCGCGGCGACGACCAGCGGACCGCTGTGGTCGGAGGAGCCGGAGCCCTTGTCCGAGCCGCAGGCGGTGAGCCCGAGGGTGAGGGCTCCGGCGGCGAGGACGGCGGTGGTGAGCTTGGCGGTGTTACGCACGAAAAGTGCCTTTCCTTATGGGTGGTGCGACCCCGTGTCGGGTTACGGGGGTCTTCGGGGGGACGGTCAGGCGACCTTGCCGATGTCGGCCGCCGCGGGCTCCTTGGCCTTGAGCAGGCGGAGCCGGGGGCCGGGGCCGGAGCGGGCGCCGCGGCGGTGCAGCGAGCGGGCCGCGAGGTCGCCGGCGAACTGGATGACGGTGATGACGACGGCGAGGATCGCCACGATCACCCACATCAGTCCGGTCTCGAAGCGCTGGTAGCCGTAGCGGACGGCGAGGTCGCCGAGGCCGCCGGCGCCCACGGTGCCGGCCATCGCGGAGTAGCCGATGAGCGCGACGAGGGTGGTGGTGGCCGAGGCGATCAGGGAGGGCAGGGCCTCGGGCACCAGGACCTTGCGGACGATGGTGAAGGTGCTGCCGCCCATCGACTGCACGGCCTCGACGAGCCCGCCGTCCACTTCGCGGACAGCCGTCTCGACGAGCCGGGCGAAGAACGGGATGGCGCCGATGGCCAGCGGCACGATGGCCGCGTCACGGCCGATGCTGGTGCCGGTGACGAAGCGGGTGACGTTGGTCAGCGCGACCATGAGGATGATGAACGGCATCGAGCGGGTGATGTTCACGACCTGCCCGAGGACCTTGTTCACCACGACGTTCTGGAGCAGGCCGCCGCGTTCGGTGAGGACGAGCAGGATGCCCAGCGGCAGACCGCCGACGACGGCGATGAGCGTGGACCACCCGACCATGTAGAGGGTGTTCCAACACTCGGGCTCCAGCAGCTCCCACATCTCGGACCAGGTCACTTCGCACCTTCCTTGACCAGCGGGGACTCGTCGCCCTCGTGGCCGATGACATCGATCTGGAGGCCCTGCTCGCGCAGGAATCCGACGGGCACCACGTTGTCCTCGTAGCGGCCGGGCAGTTCGATGCGCATCCGGCCGATCTGGAGGCCGCCGACGGTGTCGATGGCGGCGCCGAGGATCGAGATGTCGATGTTGTAGGTGCGCGAGAGCTGGGAGATGACCGGCTGGGTGGCGGCCTCGCCGTGGAAGGTGACGTCGAGGACGGTCCGGTCGGTGCCGGAGGCCTCGCCGCCCACCGGGAACAGCGCGGCGGCGAGCGTGGAGCCCGGCGTGGCCAGCAGTTCGCCGACGGTGCCGGATTCCACGATGCGGCCCCGCTCCATCAGGGCGGCGGAATCGCAGACCGACTTCACGACGTCCATCTCGTGGGTGATGAGCAGGACGGTGAGGCCGAGCTGCCGGTTCAGGTCGCGCAGCAGCTGGAGGATGGAGCGGGTGGTCTCGGGGTCGAGGGCGCTGGTGGCCTCGTCGGAGAGCAGCACCTTGGGGTCGCCGGCGAGGGCGCGGGCGATGCCGACGCGCTGCTTCTGTCCGCCGGAGAGCTGGGCCGGGAAGGCCTTGGCCTTGTCGCCGAGGCCGACCAGGTCCAGCAGTTCCAGGGCCTTGCGGGAGCGTTCCCTGCCGGACTTGCCGAGGATCTCCAGCGGCAGTTCGACGTTGTCCTGGACGGTCCGCGTGGAGAGCAGGTTGAAGTGCTGGAAGACCATGCCGATCCGGCTGCGGGCGCGGCGCAGTTCCCGGCCGGCGCGCGGGCCGCGGCCGGCCAGGGCGGTGAGGTCCTGCCCGGCGACGGTCACGGTGCCGGAGGTGGGGCGCTCCAGCAGGTTGACGCAGCGGATGAGGGAGGACTTGCCGGCGCCGGACTGGCCGATGACGCCGTAGACCTCGCCTTCGCGGACGTGCAGGTCGACGCCGTCGAGGGCGGTGACCTCACGGCCGCGGGAGCGGTAGACCTTGGTCAGGCCCGAGGTGGTGATCACGTGGGTTTCCGTCACTGTCGAGTGCGCGGGCGCGGGTGTGCCCGGGCACGAATGCGTGGTGTGCGTTCGGTCAGGGACGCGGCACGGTTCTCGGGTGGCGGGGGAACCGGGGAGAACGGCGTGTGCGCGCGGCGGCCTCGGTCACGTGCGCCGGGGTGCCGGCGCGGGACGGGCCACGGCTCTCGCTTCGGGGCGCGAGGCTCGGCTGGTGCGGGGGCCCTCTAGAAGGCGCACATTCGACACGGACACATACAGCGAGCACCGGGCGTGCTGGTCGCCTCGGTCGCAAGGATGCGGCTGCTCGTCGTGGTCATGCGATCAGTAAAGCAGACGTACGGTCCTGACCGGTCGCCGCTGTCCGGATAGTGGACAGCCGCGGACAGGGTTCAGCCGCGGACGGTGATCTCCACGGTTTCGTCGGTGACCAGGGCCGACAGGGCCGACAGGTCCGGCACCACCAGGTCGGCGTCCAGCTCGCGCGCCGGGTGCGTTGTGGCCAATGCCACGGTGGTCATGCCGGCCGCGCGGCCCGCCCGGAGTCCGGCGGGGGCGTCCTCGAAGACGACGCAGCGGGCCGGGTCCACGCCGAGCTGCCGGGCGGCGAGCAGGTAGGGCTCGGGGTCGGGCTTGCCGCGGGTGACGTCGTCCGCCGAGACCAGGGCCTTCGGCGAGATGCCGACGGCGGCCAGGCGGGCCTCGGCCAGGCGGCGGGTGGCGGAGGTGACCACGGCCCAGCGGTCGGCCGGCAGGGAGTCCAGGAAGGCCCGGGTGCCGGGCAGCAGGCGCACACCGCCGTCGGGTACGTCCTCGACCTCCAGCTGCTCGACCCGGGCGACGGCCTCGGGGACCAGGCGGGCGGGCAGCAGGTCGCCGACTATCTCGACCGCGGTGCGTCCGTGCAGCTCCACGCGCCCGAACTCCTCCGCGGTGATCCCGTACTCCCGCGCCCAGCGGGTCCAGCAGCGCTCGACGGAGTCGAGGGAGGAGACGAGGGTGCCGTCGTTGTCGAACAGGAGGGCGTGTGCGTGGATCGTCATGGTTGCGACCCTACGGTGTACGCCGGGGTCGGCGGCGGTGGGCCTTTTCCGCCGTAATAGGGTCACGGCATGCTCAACGTCCTGATGCTGGTGACCGGGGTCGCCGCGCTGTTGCTCGCCGCCTGGTGCGGCTGGGCCGCGTACCGCGACCAGCCGACCAAGGACTGGCATTTCATCGGCATGGCGGTGGTGTCGCTGCTGGCGGTGATCCAGCTGGTGGCCGGGATCGTGCTGCTGGTCCGGGGCGAGAAGCCGGAGCAGGGCACGACGATCTTCGTGTCGTATCTGCTGGGCGCGTTCGCGTGCGTCCCGGCGGCGGGTTTCATGTCACTGGCCGAGCGCACGCGCTGGGGTTCGGTGACGGTCGCGGCCGGCGCCGTGGTGCTGGCCGTGCTGGAAGTGCGGCTCTACGACATCTGGGGAGGCTGAGGTGACCGCGGTGGAGGAGAAGCCGGTCCGGCTGATCAGCGGGCCTGGCCTGCTGCTCGTCTGGTTCTACGGCGTGATGGTGGTCGGCGCGCTGTCGCGGTCGGCGTACCAGATCGCCACGGAGTTCGACCGGGCGCCGCTGGCGTACTCCCTGTCGGCCGTGGCCGGTGTCGTGTACGCGTTCATCACGTACACGCTGGTGCGGGGCGGGGAGACGGCCCGGCGGGCGGCGTCGGTGTGCTGCGCCGCCGAGCTGGCCGGGGTGCTGCTCGTCGGTACGTGGACGCTGGTCGACCGCTCGGCCTTCCCGGACGCCACCGTGTGGTCCGACTACGGCATGGGCTACGTCTTCATCCCCGTGCTGCTGCCGCTGTCCGCCTTGTACTGGCTGCGCAGGGCGCGGGACCGCAAGGGCGCCTGAGGGCGACGGCCCGGGGACCGCGCGGGCCGGCCGCGCGGTTCCGGGCACCCCTCGCGGGGCACCGTGCCTCAGGCCGTCTGCGCGTACTCCCCGGCCGGCTTCTCCAGGATGATCATGTCGACGCCGTCGGCGCCCTTGGCCCGGCCCACCGTCTGGTATCCCACCCGGCGGTACAGCCGCAGGTTGCCCTCGCTGCGGTGGCCGGCGACGAGGCGGAACCGGGTGGCGCCGCGCTCCCCGGCCAGTGCCGTCTCGGCCGCGCGCAGCAGACGGGCACCGATGCCGTGGCCCTGGAGGCGCGGGTGGACGCAGAGCTTGCCGATGGCCGCGGCGCCGTCGTCGGTGACCCTGCCGCGCACGGAGCCGACCACCTCCTCGCCGAGCCGGGCGACGAAGACGCAGTCGCCGTCGACCTCCTGGCGGACGGACTCCAGGGTCTGGACGAGCGGGTCGATGCGGTAGTTGCCGTACAGCGCCGCCTCACTCTGGAAGCACAGGTACTGGAGCCTGAAGATCTGCTCCGCGTCCTGCCCGGTCGCCACCGAGATGGTCACGCTCATGCCCATGTGCGCACGCCTCCCGCTCACCTGATCACCTGTCGTCCCCCACTCCTATCCCCGCGCTCCGCGGGAAGCAACCTCCGGGCTGAGCAAACGCCGCAGACATCCCAGACATCTGGAGCGTTCCGGCCCGAGACTGCCCTGTGAGATACCCAACTCCCCCGCGATTTCCCGGTAGGTGGGGTCCTTCGGGGAGAGCAGGGCCTCCAGGAGGCGGGGGCAGCGGCCGGGCAGGCGGCGGACGGCGTCCCGCAGCGCGCGGTACCGGGCGGCCGTGAGGGCGTCCTGCTCGGGGCCGGGACGGGCGTCGTCGGCCGGCTCGACGGCGTACGGACGTTCCAGGCGGATGGTGCGGCGGGTGCGGCGGGCCTCCGCGCGCACGGCCCTGCGCAGCCAGCCCTGCGGGTCCGGCGGCGGCCCGTCGGTCTCCAGCCGCTCCAGCAGGCGGAGCCAGACCGCCTGTTCCAGGTCGCCCGGCTCGCTCCCGGAGGCATATGCCTCGGCGGAGGCCTCGGCGGTGAGCAGGGGGTGCAGGGCGGCTACCAGGTCGGGCGTCATATGCGGAACGACGAGCCGCCCCGGCGGCGGGTTGCCGGGGCGGCGCAGAGTCACCCCTGACGGGGGGCCGGGGCGTGCGCAGGTTGACGCGCTCAGCGGTTCAGGAAGTCCTCGCGGGCGAGGAGCCCGGTGTCGGCGTTGTCGGTGAAGACACCGTCGATGCCGGTCGCGAAGTACGTCCTGAAGGCGCCGAGGGCGTCGCCGTACCCGTCGGCCGCGCCGCCCTTGCGGTACTCGGCGGGCAGGAAGGGGTTCTCGTTGCGCATGGTGTAGGGGTGCAGGACCAGGCCCACCCTGTGCGCGTCGGCGACCAGCGTGGTGGGCCGGCCGAGGGTGCCGTCCGTGTTCCGGGGGATGACCAGGTCCAGGGTCGGGCCTATGCCCTGCGCGTAGCCGGCGATCTCCCGCAGCCCCCTGGGGGTGATGAGGTCGGCGACCGTACGCGGGTCGCCGGCCGCGACGAAGTCGTACGGGCGGCTGTCCGCCGAGGAGAGCAGGACGACCAGCGGGTTGTCGACCAGCCGGTTCAGCCGCTGGATGCTGGTCGGTTCGAACGACTGGAGGATGACCGGCGCGTTCCTGCCGTCCTTGCCGTACTTGCGCAGCAGCTTCGCCACCCGCTCCTCCAGGGGGAGGCCCAGCCCGCGGAAGTAGGTGGGGTGCTTGGTCTCGGGGTAGATCCAGACCTGCCTGCCGCGCCTGCGGGTCTGCTCGTCCTGCCACTGGAGGACTTCCTCGAAGGTGGGGATCTGCCAGCGGCCGTTGTAGAGGGTGTTGTGCGGCCGGTTGGCCGGGATGCGCTCGACCGCGCGCAGCGTCTTCAGCTCGGCGAGCGCGAAGTCCTCGGTGAACCAGCCGGTGGTGGAGACGCCGTCCAGCACCTTGGTGGTCCTGCGGTCGGCGAACTCGGGGTGGGAGGCGACGTCCGTGGTGCCGCCGATCTCCGGTTCGTGCCGGCAGACCAGGTGGCCGTCCTTGGTGGGCACCAGGTCGCCCGCCTCGACGACGTCGGCGCCCAGGTCCAGGGCCAGCTCGTACGAGCCGAAGGTGTGCTCGGGGCGGTAGCCGCTGGCGCCCCGGTGGCCGATGATCGTCGGCACCGGCAGGCTCTTCAGCCCTCGGCCCCCGTGCCCAGCCGTCCGGGTCCCGGCGGCCCGGGCCGTGCCGGGCAGCCCGAGGGCCGCTCCGCCCGCGCCGAGCACCGCCGCGCCCAGGAGCGCCCGCCGTCCCGTTCCCTGCGTCTGCCCGTTCGCCTGGTCGCTGTCCATGAGCGCTCTCCTGCCGCCTTCGCCCTGTGTCCTGATCTCGGCGCTCCGTCTGCCGGGCCGCGCCTCGGTGCGGCCCGATCGTAGGGGCGGGCACATGACGGGAGGGAGACCCCGGCGCGAACACCGGGGTGCGGTCGTCTGTCCGCTCGGGCGGCGCAGGGTGACGGGCCGTCGGTGCGGCGGGTTCCCGGGGCGCGCGATGTGCGTCACATCGGCGCGGGGACGTGACGGGCCGCCACCGGCACGCAACCGCAGGTAAACCCGCGTCAACTCTTCGTAAGGCCTCGGTGAACCCGACGTTCCCGATGTGCGCCCGGACCGGACCCGCGAGTAATGTCCTCACCTGCACAGACTCATATCGCTTCCCTCGCCGTCGGAGGACCCGTTGTCCCGCTTCGCGCTCATCAAGGCAGTGCTCGGACCGATCATGCGTCTGATGTTCCGCCCACAGGTGGAGGGCGCGGAGCACATCCCCGGGGACGGCCCGGTGATCCTGGCCGGTAATCACCTCACCTTCATCGACTCGATCGTGCTGCCGGTGGTCACCAAGCGGCAGGTGTGCTTCATCGGCAAGGACGAGTACGTCACCGGCAAGGGCCTCAAGGGCCGGCTGATGGCGTGGTTCTTCACCGGCGTCGGCATGATCCCGGTCGACCGGGACGGGGCGAACGGCGGCGTGGCCGCGCTCATGACGGGGCGCCGGATCCTGGAGGAGGGCCGGGTCTTCGGCATCTACCCGGAGGGCACGCGGTCGCCCGACGGCCGGCTGTACCGGGGGCGCACGGGTATCGCGCGGCTGACGCTGATGACCGGCGCACCGGTGGTCCCGTTCGCCATGATCGGCACGGACAAGCTCCAGCCGGGCGGCAAGGGCTTCCCGCGGCCGGGGCGGGTCACCGTCCGGTTCGGTGCGGCCATGGAGTTCTCCCGGTACGAGGGCATGGACCGGGACCGGTACGTGCTGCGGGCGGTGACGGATTCCGTGATGACCGAGGTGATGCGGCTGTCCGGTCAGGAGTACGTCGACATGTACGCCACGAAGGCGAAGGCGGCATAGCCGGGTTCCGGTCCGAGGGGGCGCGGCGACACGCGTCCGTCCGCCTGCCGGAGGAATCTTTCCCCGACACATGGGGCATTCGGCCGTATCTCCCGGCCATATGACCACACGACATGTCTCATTCAGATATGTCCACTCCTTCTCGGCGTACCCTGCTCCGTGCCCCCGTCGCCGGCGCGGGCGCGGGGCTCCTGGCAGCCTGCACCAGCTCCCGGTCCGGCTCCGGGCCCCGCTCGGGCCCCGAAGACAGCGGCGTCCAGGGTGACTTCGTCCCACCGGGTCCCCGGGGGTACGTCAACCCCTCGGACCCGGAGGTTCGTGCCGCCGAGCGGAAACGCGGTTCCGGCCGCGTACGCACGCACCGCTTCACCGCTGCCGAGAGCACGCTGGACCTGGGCGGGCGCTCCGTGCGCAGCTGGGCGTACAACGAGTCGCTCCCCGGCCCGCTGGTGCGGGTCACCGCCGGCGACGTGCTCGATCTGACGCTCACCAACCGGCTGCCGGCGACGACCACCCTGCACTCGCACGGGGTGCGGCTGCGCTGCGACATGGACGGCACACCGGACCTGACCCAGGCGGCCATCAAGCCCGGGGCGGACTTCCGCTACCGCTTCACCGTCCCCCACCCGGGCACCTATCTGCTCCACTCCCACGTCGGGATGCAGCCCGACCGCGCGCTGTACGCGCCGCTCGTCGTCGACGACCCCAAGGAGCCCCTGTCCTACGACAAGGAGTGGCTCGTCGTCCTGGACGACTGGGTCGACGGCGTGCAGGGCTCCACCCCCGACGAGGTGCTGCGCCAGCTCAAGCCCGGCGCGGACGGCTCCATGTCCATGCACGGCATGGCCGGCCCGGGCCACGGCAGCCCGGGCCCGCACGGGTCGGCGAGCGCGCACGCGTCCCCGTCCAGGAAGCCGGCGGGCCCCTCCCGGGTGCTGCGCGAGTCCCACAGCCGCATCCTGCACGGCGACGGCGGCAGCGTCGACTATCCCCACTACCTGGTCAACGGGCGCGTGAACACCAGTCCCTCGGCGTTCCGCTGCCGTCCCGGCGACCGCATCCGGCTGCGCATCATCAACGCCGGTTCCGAGACCGCCTTCCGGGTGGCGCTCGGCGGCCACACGATGACGGTCACGCACACCGACGGCTACCCCGTGCGGCACACGGAGACCGACGCCCTGCTCGTGGGCATGGCCGAGCGCTACGACGTCCTCGTCACCGCCAAGGACGGGGTCTTCCCCCTCGTCGCGCTCGCCGAGGGCAAGAAGGGCCAGGCACTCGCCGTCCTGCGCACCGGCAAGGGCAGGGAGGTGCCGAAGCCGGACGTCCGGCCCGACGAGCTGGACGGCAAGGTCGTCCCGGCGCGGCGCCTGGTGCCGGCCGAGTCCGTGGCGCTGCGCGACCGCAAGCCCGACCGGGAACTGCGGATCCGGGTGACCGGCACGATGGAGAAGTACGACTGGGGCTTCGACCACCAGGCCTTCGACGTGCGCCGCCGCCATCCGGTCAAGGCCGGTGAGCGGGTGCGGCTCACCCTCATCAACGCCACCGACATGTGGCACCCGCTGCATCTGCACGGGCACACGTTCTCTATGACCGGGCTGGACGCCGCCGGGGCGCTCAAGGACACGGCGGTGGTGCTGCCGCACCGCAAGCTGGTCGTCGAGTTCGACGCCGACAATCCCGGGCTGTGGATGCTGCACTGCCACAACCAGTACCACTCGGAGACCGGGATGATGACGGTGCTGGGATACCAGCGCTGAGCTGACGGGCGCGGGCGCCGGGGAGTCGGCCGCGCGGCGCCCCGCGCCCCCGGCGGGTGGCCTCAGCCGCTGGTCTCCAGTTCCTGGTGCCGCAGCAGGAACCAGGACACCGCCGACGCCGTCAGCAGGACCACCGCCCCCGCCGCCGAGGCCAGGTGCAGGCCGTGGACGAAGGACGTCCGGGCCGCGTCCAGCAGCGCCTCCGCCTGGTGCGGCGCCATGCGCGCCGCCGCCTGCGTGGCCGCGCCGAGGGACTCGTGGGCCTCGGCGGGGGTGCCGGCCGGGCCCTCGAAGCCGCGGTAGACGCCGGTCACGATGGAGCCCAGCAGGGCGATGCCCAGGGCCGCGCCCAGTTCGTACGCCGTCTCGGAGACCGCCGAGGCGGCGCCCGCCTGGTCCCTGGGGACGCTGGAGAGGATGACGTCGGCCGTCACCGTGAACGAGAAGCCCGCGCCGACGCCCACGACGAGCAGGGCGGCACCGAGGACCGGGTAGCCGGTGGACCGGCCGAGCATCGTCAGCACGGCCAGGGCGATGCCGACGGCGGCCAGGCCGCCCGAGACCACCGTACGGACCGTGAGGCGCCGGGCGGCGCGGCCCGCGACCAGGCCGGCCGCCACCGCGCCCACGGCCGCGGGCAGTTCGGCCAGGCCCGCCTCCAAGGGGCGGCGGCCCTGGACCAGTTGCAGATACTGCGAGAGGAAGAACACCAGGCCGGACATGCCGAGGACGGTCAGCAGGTCGGCGAGGACCGCACCGCTGAAGCCCCGGCGCCGGAACAGGCGCATGTCCAGCAGCGGCATCGGCATGGTGAGCTGGCGGTGCACGAAGCCGTACAGGGCCGCCGCGCCCAGCAGGCCGGCGGCGAGGGGCGTCGGGCCGAGGCCGTGGGTCGCGGCCTCCTTGACCGCGTAGACCAGGGCGATCATGCCGGTCAGCGACAGCAGGACGCTGCTCAGGTCCCAGGGGCCCGGGCGGGGGTTGCGGGACTCGGGCAGGGTGCGGATGCCGACCAGGACCAGGACGGCCATCACCGGCAGGTTGATGAGGAAGACCGATCCCCACCAGAAGTGCTCCAGGAGGAAACCGCCGGTGATCGGGCCGACCGCCGTACCGGCCGAGGCGGTGGCGCCCCAGACGCCGACGGCGAGGCTGCGCTCGCGCGGGTCGTGGAAGACGTTGCGGATCAGGGCCAGGGTGGCGGGCATCAGGGTGGCGCCCGCGACGCCGAGCAGCGCCCGGGCGAGGATCATCAGCTCGGGTGTCGTGGCGTAGGCGTTGAGGACGGACAGGGCGCCGAACGCCGTGGCGCCGCACAGCAGGATCCGCTTGCGGCCGATGCGGTCGCCGAGGCTGCCCATGGAGACCAGCAGACCGGCGATGACGAAGGAGTAGACGTCGCCGATCCACAGCAGCTGGGTGCCGGAGGGGCGCAGGTCCTCACTGATGTAGGGGGTCGCCAGGCCGAGGACGGTGGCGTCGACGGCCACCAGCAGCACGGCCAGGACGAGGACGGAGAGCGCGAGCCAGCGGCCCGGGCGCTTCACCGCCTCGGTCGCGTCGGCCGGCCGCAGGGTGCTGGTCATGGTTCCTCTCTTCGCAGTGCGCCGCCGAGCAGCAGCTCGGCGATCATGGTCGGGAAGTCGCGGGCGGCCACGCGGCCGTCCAGGGTGGCCCAGGCACACGAGGCGATCAGGCCGTACAGCGCCTCGGTGAGCCAGGCCGGGGTGAGGTCGATACGGAACGCGCCGTCGCGCTGTCCGCGCTGGAACAGGGCGCCGATACGGGTGTCCAGGCGCTGCCAGCCGTCGTGCTGGCGGTCGCCCTCCCACAGCTGGTTCTCGCCGTAGAGGAAGGCGAGCAGTCCGGCGGCCGGCTGGATCTCGCGGAGCAGCCGGCGTACGGCCTCGGGCGCGGGGCCCTCCTCGGGCCGGGCCCGCTCCAGTGCCGCCTCGCACTCCGCGATGCCGAGCGACTCCAGCGCCCGGACGAGCGCGTCGCGGCCGGCGAAGTGGCGGTGCAGCGTGGCCCGGCTGATCCCGGCGGCGCGGGCGACCTCGTCCATGGTCGCGGTGGGCTTGCGGGTCAGCAGGGCGGCTGCGCTGCGCAGCACGTGGTCACGGTCCAGGGCCATGAGACAAGAATAGACCATGTGAGACATCAATGTCTCACAGCGGGCACACCTGACTCATCCCGGTGGATGGCGAGGTGTGCCGCGATCAGTGCCAGGGCAGCTGTGCGCGCCGCTCCCAGTAGGCGCGCGGGTCCTCCGCCAGCGTGGCCAGGCGGGCGAGCCGCTCCTCACCGAGGTCGACGGCGGGAGCGTGCAGATTGGACGTCAGCTGGGCGACGGTCGCGGCGCCGGAGAGGACCACGCCGGCCCACGGCTGCCGCAGGACCGCGGCGAGGGCCACGGCGTCACAGCCCAGTCCCGTCGCGGCGGCCACCTCCCTCAGCGCGTCCGGGGCGTGCGGTCCGGCCAGCCGGCCGTTGGCCATGCCCTCCTTGACGATCACGGTGAGCCCGGCGTCGTGCGCCTCGGCGAGGGCCGGACCGGCCGAGGTCTCCAGGACGTTGTACGTCGACTGGACGGTACGGAAGAGGGGCTCGCCGCCGACCGTCACGGCGAGCGCGGCGCGGACCGCGTCGGCCTGGGCGGGACCGCTGGTGGAGAAGCCGACGGTGAGACCGCCGGCGGCGGCGTCCGCCAGCCGGGCGTGGAGGTCCTTGTCGGTGAGGGCCGGGCTGTCCGGGGTCACCGAGTGGATCTGGTAGAGGTCGAGCCGGTCGCCGAGCAGGGCGTCGGTCTCGGCGCGCTGACGTTCGTAGGCGGCGAGACTGTGGTCCTTGACCTCGTGCCGGTCGGCGTCGGTGGACCAGCCGGCGGTGTAGGCGTAGCCCCACTTGCTGCCGACGACCACGTCGTCGGTGCCGGGCCGAGCGTTCAGCCAGTCGGCGAGGAACTCCTCGCTGCGGCCGTAGGAGCGGGCCGCGTCGACGTAGCGCACGCCCTGCGCGTAGGCGGCGTCGAGGAGTTCGTGGGTGCGGGCGCGCATCGCCTCGACGCCGCGGTCCGGGCCGAGGTCCTCGTCGCGGCCGAGGTTGATGTAGCCGGGGCGGCCGACGGCGGCCAGGCCGAGGCCCAGGTGACAGGTCGGCGTGGTGGCGGTCGCGAGACGGGCGAAGGGCATCGCGGGCTCCGTGGGGTCGGCTCCGGGAGGGGCTTTCGACCAACGTAACCCGCGATGACCTTGGTACGGCGGCCGTACCGCCCGGGGCGTGCGGCGGTTCGCCCCGGGACGCGGTGGTGTGGGGCTCCGGACGGGGTGGTGTGCGGCTCCGGACGCGGTGGTGTGCGGCTCGGGACCGGCTGGTGTGCGGCTCGGGACGCGCCGGGGGCGGCGGCGTCCTCAGCCCTGCTTCCTGGCCGTCGCCCAGGCGTGCTGGCGCGCGAGGTCCGCCTTGACCTCCGCCAGCTGGACGGCGACCGCGCTGGGCGCCGTACCACCGCGGCCGTTGCGGGAGGCGAGGGAGCCGGGGACGCTGAGGACCGTGCGGACCTCCGGGGTGAGGTGGGCGGAGATCTTCGCGAACTGTTCGTCGGTGAGGTCGTCCAGCTCCTTGCCCTCGGCCTCGGCGGCCTTCACGCACTCGCCGGCCACCTCGTGCGCCACCCGGAACGGCACGCCCTGCCGGACCAGCCACTCGGCGATGTCGGTGGCGAGCGAGAAGCCGGCCGGAGCCAGTTCCGCCATGCGCTCGCGGTGCACCGTGAGGGTGGCGATCATGCCGGTGAAGGCGGGGAGCAGCACCTCCAGCTGGTCGCAGGAGTCGAAGACCGGCTCCTTGTCCTCCTGGAGGTCGCGGTTGTAGGCGAGGGGCAGGGCCTTCAGCGTGGCCAGCAGGCCCGTCAGGTTGCCGATCAGGCGGCCGGACTTGCCGCGGGCCAGCTCGGCGATGTCGGGGTTCTTCTTCTGCGGCATGATCGACGAGCCCGTGGAGAACGCGTCGTGCAGGGTGACGAAGGAGAACTCCTTCGTGTTCCAGATGATGATCTCCTCGGCGATCCGGGAGAGGTTCACGCCGATCATCGCGGTGATGAACGCGAACTCGGCGACGAAGTCCCGGGAGGCCGTGCCGTCGATGGAGTTGCCGGCGCTGCCGTGCTCGAAGCCGAGGTCACGCGCGACCGCCTCCGGGTCCAGGCCGAGGGAGGAACCCGCGAGGGCGCCGGAGCCGTAGGGCGACACCGCGGTCCGCTCGTCCCACTGGCGCAGCCGCTCGGCGTCCCGGGACAGGGCCTGCACATGGGCGAGGACGTGGTGGGCGAAGAGCACCGGCTGGGCGTGCTGGAGGTGGGTGCGGCCGGGCATCGCCACGTCCGGGTGCGCCTCGGCGAGGCCGACGAGCGCGTCCTGGAGGTCGGCGATCAGGCCGCCGATGATCCGGGCGTGGTCGCGCAGGTACATCCGGAAGAGGGTGGCGACCTGGTCGTTCCGGGACCGTCCGGCCCGCAGCTTGCCGCCGAGGTCGGGGCCGAGGCGTTCCAGCAGGCCGCGCTCCAGCGCCGTGTGGACGTCCTCGTCGGCGACGGTGCCCACGAAGGCGCCGGAGGCCACGTCCGCCTCCAGCCGGTCGAGACCGTCGGTCATGCGGGCCAGCTCGTCCTCGGTGAGGAGCCCCGCGGTGTGCAGCACGCGCGCGTGGGCACGCGAGCCGGCGATGTCGTAGGGGGCCAGCCGCCAGTCGAAGTGGACGGACGCGGACAGCCTGGCCAGGGCCTCGGCGGGACCGTCGGCGAAACGGCCGCCCCAGAGCCGTACGTCACCGCTGTTGCTGCTCACTTGCGTTGCTCCTCGAAGTCTCGGTGGGCCACCGCCTCCCGACTCTTCCAGGCGGTCGGGCGGCTGTCAGGCTGATGCGTGGGGGACGACCCGAAGGCCGTACGGCGGTTACGCCGGGCCGCGCTTGGCGGCGATCTTCGACGACAGGCTGTAGATGTCGATGAAGCCTTTGGCCGCGGACTGGTCGAAGGTGTCACCGGTGTCGTAGGTCGCGAGGTCGAAGTCGTACAGCGAGGCCTCGGAGCGGCGGCCGGTGACGACCGCGCGGCCACCGTGCAGGGTCATCCGGATGTCGCCGCTGACGTGCCGGCTGGCCTCGTCGACGAAGCCGTCCAGGGCGCGCTTGAGCGGGGAGAACCACTGGCCGTCGTAGACCAGCTCGCCCCAGCGCTGCTCGACCTGGCGCTTGTAGCGGGCGAGTTCCCGCTCGACGGTGACGTTCTCCAGCTCCTGGTGGGCGGTGATCAGGGCGATCGCGCCGGGTGCCTCGTACACCTCGCGGGACTTGATGCCGACGAGGCGGTCCTCGACCATGTCGATCCGGCCGACCCCCTGGGCGCCCGCGCGCTCGTTGAGCTGCTGGACGGCCTGGAGGACGGTGACGGGCCGGCCGTCGAGGGCGACCGGGACGCCCGCCTCGAAGGTGATGACCACCTCGTCGGCCTCGCGCGGGAGGGCCGGGTCGGCGGTGTACTCGTAGATGTCCTCGGTCGGGGCGTTCCAGATGTCCTCCAGGAAGCCCGTCTCGACGGCGCGCCCGAAGACGTTCTGGTCGATGGAGTACGGGGACTTCCTGGTGGTGGCGATGGGGAGCTGCTTGCGCTCGCAGAAGTCGATCGCCCGGTCGCGGGTCATCGCGTAGTCGCGGACCGGGGCGATGCAGGTGAGGCCGGGGGCGAGGGCGGCGATGCCGGCCTCGAAGCGGACCTGGTCGTTGCCCTTGCCGGTGCAGCCGTGGGCGACCGTGGTGGCGCCGTGCTTCTCGGCGGCGGCGACGAGGTGCTTGACGATCACCGGCCGGGACAGGGCGGAGACCAGCGGGTAGCGGTCCATGTAGAGGGCGTTGGCCTTGATCGCGGGGAGGCAGTACTCGTCGGCGAACTCGTCCCGGGCGTCGGCGACCTCGGCCTCGACGGCCCCGCAGGCGAGGGCGCGCTTGCGGATGACGTCCAGGTCCTCGCCGCCCTGGCCGACGTCCACCGCGACGGCGATGACCTCGGCGCCCGTCTCCTCGGCGATCCAGCCGATGGCGACGGAGGTGTCCAGACCGCCCGAGTAGGCGAGTACGACGCGCTCGGTCACGGGTTTCTCCTCACACTGCTTTCGCCGGTTACCTGCATGAGTATGCAGCCCTCTGCATGATTCGTCAATCAGCACGACAGGCGAGAGAGATCGCCGGGGAGGGTGAACGGATGAAACCGCTTTCCCGTACTCCCCTGCGCACGCAGGCGCCGCGTTGCTCGGCCCCCGTCACCACGGGCCGACCCGACCCACCTCCGACCCGAGTGAGGCATCGCATGTCCAGGGCTCTCCCGAAGTACAACCAGCGTCGCGTGGCGGTCATCGGCGGCGCTGCCGCCGTGGTGCTGTCCGGCGCGGTGATCGCCGGCTCGGCCCTCGCCGGCACCCCCGCCAAGAGCGACGGCGCCACGGGCGCGCGGACCCTCGCGAGCCCCGGCACGATCACGTGCCCGGACGTCGCCTCGAAGCTTCCCGCCGTGCCCGCCTCCGCCAAGGCCGAGGTCGACCGCAACCTCACCCTCCTCCAGACCCAGATCCAGGAAGCGAACACGCGCCTGCGCAACACCACCGGCCAGGGCGGACCCAACTTCGTCAACAACGCCATCCTCGGACCCCTCAAGGACAAACGCGTCTCCACCATCGACCGCATCGCCATCAGCATCGGCCGCAAAGGCACCAGGCCCACCGGCCTGGACTCCCTGGCCGCCTGCACGCTGAACGCGGGCGGCACCGACACGGCCGGCGGCGCGGGGGCCGGCTCCGCCACGCCCGGCACGGGCGCGCCCGGCACGGGCACGACCCCGCAATCGGGCACGACCCCGCAATCGGGCACCGGCGCGGACACCGGGGCGGCGGGCGGCTCCGGCGGCAACACCGGTGCGGGCGCGATCACGTGCCCGGACGTCGCCTCGAAGCTTCCCGCCGTGCCCGCCTCCGCCAAGGCAGAGGTCGACCGCAACCTCACCCTCCTCCAGACCCAGATCCAGGAAGCGAACACGCGCCTGCGCAACACCACCGGCCAGGGCGGACCCAACTTCGTCAACAACGCCATCCTCGGACCCCTCAAGGACAAACGCGTCTCCACCATCGACCGCATCGCCATCAGCATCGGCCGCAAAGGCACCAGGCCCACCGGCCTGGACTCCCTGGCCGCCTGCACGCTGACGAAGTGAGGTAGCGGACGACGTGGCCGCCCCGACGAGCCCCGGCCGGGGCGGCCGTGGCGGCACCCTCCCGCCGACCGGTCGATTCCTCCGACAGGCAGACGCCTCACGGCATACTCGGCTGCCATGGGAAAGACCTATGAACGCATAGACGGCAGACTGCGCACGTTCATCGAGCGGCAGCCCCTCTTCTTCACCGCGACCGCCCCCCTCTCCGGCGACGGCACGGTCAACCTCTCCCCCAAGGGCCTGCGGGGCTCCTTCGTCGTGCTGGACGAACTCACCGTGGCCTACCTGGACTTCGCCGGGTCCACCGCCGAGACGATCGCGCACCTGCGGGAGAACGGGCGCATCACGCTGATGTGGTGCGCCTTCCAGGGGCCGCCGAACATCGTGCGCGTGCACGGCCGGGGCGAACCGGTCTTCCGCGACGACCCGCGCTTCCCGGAGTTGCTCGCCCGCTTCCCCGACATCGACCCGACCGCGCACGGCCTGCGCGCGGTCATCGTCGTCCACGCCGAACGGATCCGCGACAGCTGCGGCTACGCCGTCCCCCACATGGCGTACGAGGAGGACCGCGAGCTGCACGGAAAGCGGTTCGCACGTGAGGACGACACCTCCCTGAGCGCCTACTTCGCGAAGAAGGAACACATCGCCACAAGCCTGGACGGACTACCCGGGCTGCCGTTGCCCCTGCCGCCGTCCACCGTCTGAGCCATCCGCCCCGGTGCGGTCCTCGCCCTCGTCCCCGCCTCGGCTTGGGGAGCCGGCCGGCGCCGGCCGGGACGAGCGTCACCTACCGTCCCGTGCGGGAGAGTTCCTGGTGGTGCGAGGACAACGGGACGGGTCGGCGTCGTACAACCGGTGCACGGACCCGCTGCCGGACGACTGCCGCGCCGGCCGGTCCGAGCATCCGATCTCCTACGGGACGCAGTACGCGCACGGCCTCGTCGTCGGCTTCACCTACGACCGGCCGGTGCGGGGACGCGGCGCAGGCATCTTCCTGCACGTGGGCGGGCAGGGTGCGCCGGCCGGCTGTGTGTCGGTCCCGGAGGACGCCATGCGGCAGATCCTGCGGTGGGCCCGGCCGGACGAACGCCCGCACATCGCCATCGCCATCGCCATCGGCATCGGCATCGGCATCGGCATCGGCATCGGCATCGGCACGGTGAGCGGGGCGACGGCGGCCGCCCGGTACTGAGGTGCCGGTCACCCGGCGCCGAGGGCGCCGCCCCGATGCTGACGGTGCCGTCCCGGTCCAGCCGGTGCCGCCCCGATACCGGGGGTGCCGTGTGCGCGGCGCGACGGCACCGCGCACCGGCGCGGGCGGCCCGGTAGGGGACGGCCCGGCACGGACCGCCCGGCGCGGGTTGTGCCGTGCCGCGGGACCGGCCGGCACGGCCCAACCCGGCACCGCCCGGCACGGGATCGCCCGGCACCGCCCGGCACGACACCGCCCGGCACGGGACGGCCCCGCACGACACCGCCTGGCACGGGACAGCACGGCACGGAATCGCCCGGCACAGCACCGCCCGGCGAGGGACGGCACGGGGCCGCCCCCGGACAGGGCGGCCCGGTGCGGCAGCGTCCGGCGCGGCTTTCAGGACGGCAGGCGGACCGTGAACGTCGTGGTGCCCGGGGCGCTGTCCAGGTGCACGGTCCCGTCGTGCGCCTCCACCACCGCCGACACGATCGAGAGGCCCAGCCCCGCTCCCCCGCCGGAGGCGTCCATGTGGCGTCGGTGTTCCGCGCGGGTGAAGCGCTCGAAGACGGCGGGCCGGATGTCGTCGGGGACGCCGGGCCCGTCGTCGTGGACGCGGAGGCGGACCGTGCCGGCGCCGGTCGCGTCGCCGGTCGCGCCGGTCGCCCCGTCGGCCGCCAGGGTGACCGTCACCGTCGTGCCCACGGGTGTGTGCCCACGCGCGTTGGCCAACAGGTTGGCCAACACCTGGTGGAGGCGGTGCGCGTCCCCCGGCACCGTCACCGGCTCCTCGGGCAGGTCCAGGACCCAGTGGTGGCCGGGGCCCGCGGCCCGGGCGTCCGTGACCGCGTCCAGGACCAGACGGGTCACGTCCACCGGGTGGCGCTCCAGCGGCCGGCCGGCGTCCAGGCGGGCCAGCAGGAGCAGGTCGTCGACCATGCCGCCCATACGGGCGGACTCGGCCGCGATGCGCTCCAGGGCGCGCGACACCTCCGGCGGCACCGGGCCGGGGTGCAGCAGGGCCAGCTCGGCGTGGCCGCGGACCGAGGCGACCGGGGTGCGCAGCTCGTGGCTGGCGTCGGCGGCGAAGCGGCGCAGCCGCTCCTCGACCGCGTGCCGCTTGGTCAGCGCGTCCTCCACGTGGCCGAGCATGCGGTTGAACGCCGCGGCCACCCGCCCGATCTCGCTGCGCGGATCGGCGTCCGGCGCCCGCGACGGGAGCGCGACCTCGCCGCTGGCCAGCGGCAGCTCGCTGACCCGGGTGGCGGTGGCCGCGACCCGGCTCAGCGGCCGGAGCGACCAGCGCACCCAGCACGCCCCGGCCACCCCGGTCACCCCCAGGGCCAGGCCGAAGACGATCCCGGCGACCAGTTCCAGCCGGTGGACCGTGGCCTCCACCGGCTCCAGCGGCAGCCCGACGATCAGCACGTCGCCGTCCCGGCCGGCGGAGGCGACGACACGGTAGTCGTCCAGGGCGGACAGCTGGACGGTGTGGGGCCTGCCGTCGACCGGTACCCGGGCCAGCCGCGCGGCGTCCCCGGCGGTCAGGTCGACGCGCAGGTCCGCGGAGGGGTCGCCGGAGCGGATCAGCCCCCGGTGGGTGACCGTGCCGTGCACCAGGCGGGCGCCG
Source organism: Streptomyces sp. NPDC006309 (assembly GCF_040613095.1). Classification (NCBI taxonomy): domain Bacteria; kingdom Bacillati; phylum Actinomycetota; class Actinomycetes; order Kitasatosporales; family Streptomycetaceae; genus Streptomyces; species Streptomyces sp. NPDC006309. Next base: position 70,167 of record NZ_JBEXRO010000027.1, read on the forward strand.
AAGGTGCCGGTCGCCGTCCGGCGGGTGTCCGCGTTCTCGTCGCCGATGGGGGTCCCCCCGGTCGGGTCCTTCCGGGACCGGGGGAGGTCGTCGGGGAGGCGGCCGGGGTGTTCCAGGCTGGCCGGGAACCGGGTGCCGGCCTGGCTGAGCTGCTCGTCCAGCCGCTGGGTGAGGAAGCCGTCGAGTCCGACGACGGCGGCCAGTCCGACGGCCGCGCAGCTCATCGCCAGCAGGACCACCAGGCCGGCGGTGAGCCGGGCCCGCAGGGAACGGGGGCGGGGCAGCTGGCGTACGGCGCGGGACAGCCGGCGTACGGCACTCACCTGGTCACCGGCTTGAGGACGTAACCGGCGCCGCGCACCGTGTGGATCATGGGCTCGCGGCCCGCGTCGACCTTCTTGCGCAGGTAGGAGATGTACAGCTCGACCACATGAGCCCGGCCGCCGAAGTCGTAGGACCAGACCCGGTCGAGGATCTGCGCCTTGCTGAGCACGCGGCGCGGGTTGCGCATGAGGAAGCGGAGGAGTTCGAACTCGGTCGGCGACAGCTCGATCAGCTCCCCGGCCCGGGTCACCTCGCGGGCGTCCTCGTCCATCACGAGGTCGCCGACGGTCAGCCGCGGTCCCTCGTCCGGCCGGCGGGCCATGCCGGCGCGGCGCAGCAGGCCCCGCAGCCGGGCCACGACCTCCTCCAGGCTGAACGGTTTGGTGACGTAGTCGTCGCCGCCCGCCGTGATCCCGGCGATCCGGTCCTCCACCGCGTCCCGGGCGGTCAGGAAGAGCACGCACACGTCGGGCTTGACCTCGTGCAGGCGGCGCAGCACCGCGAAGCCGTCGGTGTCCGGGAGCATCACGTCGAGGACGACGGCGTCGGGCAGCAGTTCGCGGGCGGCGGCGAGCGCGGCGGCGCCGTCACCGGCCGCGCGGACCTGCCAGCCCTCGTAGCGCAGGGCGCCGGTGAGGACCTCGGCGAGGTCGGGGTCGTCGTCGACGACGAGGACGCGCAGCGGGGTGCCGTCGGGGCGGGTGAGGGCCGGGCGGCCGGAGCGGGTGGTGTTCATCGCGTCCCCAGCATCGCTCGTCGCCGGTGGCCCGGGCGTGCCGGCCCCCTCTGAGTTTCCTCTGAGTCCGCTGAGGAGGGGCCCGCTCAAAGGTCCCTGAGAGGTTCGGCCCGCACAGTGGCCCGGCAGGACGGACGAAGGGACGGCGAGGACGCATGACGACGGACGGTGAGGACCGATGACGGCGGTGGACGCGCGGCGGACGGCTCCGCCGCCGCTCGTGACGGGCCGGCGCTCCCCCGCGGGAGCCGTGCTGGCCCTGCTGTGGGCGGGGGCCGCGGCGGTGATCGCGCTGTGGTGGACGGACACTGGGGCGGTGGTCGGCACGGCCGGCGCGCTGACCGAGGCCGGGCGGATCGCCGGGCTGCTGTGCGGGTACACCTGCGCGGTGCTGGTCGGTCTGATGGCCCGGGTGCCGCTGCTGGAGACGCGGGTCGGCTCGGACCGGGTGGCGCGCTGGCACGCGATGGCCGGCCGGTACACGGTGTGCCTGCTCGTCGCGCACATCGTGCTGATCCTCGCCGGATACGCCGTCCAGGACCGGGCCTCGCTCTGGCACGAGACGGTCACCGTCGTCCTGGACTACCCGGACATGCTGAAGGCCACCGCCGGCACCGTCATGCTCCTGGCGGCAGGCGTCACCTCGGCCCGTGCGGTGCGCCGCCGCACCGGCTACGAGTTCTGGTACTACGTCCATCTGCTCACGTACGCGGCCGTCTTCCTCGCCTTCGGCCACCAGCTCACGCTCGGCGAGCAGTTCAACGGCGACCCGGCCGCCACCGCCGCCTGGTACGGGCTGTACCTGGGCGTGGCCGCGCTGGTGCTGTGGTTCCGCGTCCTCACCCCGGTCCGGCTCAACCTGCGCCACCGGCTGCGGGTGGACTCGGTGCACCAGGAGGCACCGGGTGTGCACTCCGTCGTCGTACGGGGCCGGTACCTGGAGGAACTGGGGGCGCGGCCGGGGCAGTTCTTCCGCTGGCGGTTCCTCGCCGAGGGCCTGGGCCGGACGTCGACCCCGTACTCGCTGTCGGCGCCGCCGCGGCCCGGGCTGCTGCGCATCACCGTCAAGGCGCTCGGCGGCCACAGCGCGGCCGTCTCCCTGCTGCGCCCCGGCACCCGGGTGTGGGCCGAGGGCCCGTACGGTTCCCTGACCGCCGACCGGGCCACCGGCCGGCCCACCCTGCTGATCGCGGCCGGTGTCGGCATCACCCCGCTGCGGGCGCTGTTCGAGACGCTGCCCGGCGAGGTCACCCTGCTGTACCGGGCGCGCTCGGTGGAGGACCTGGCGCTGGGCGGTGAGCTGGAGGCGATCGCCCGACAGCGCGGGGCGAGGGTGCGGTACGCGCTGAACGGCCCCCACGGCGAGCGCCCGGACCTGACCGCCGGGTCGCTGAGCGCGGCCTTCCCGGGCCTGGCCGGCCACGACGTCTACATCTGCGGCCCGCACGGTTTCGCGCAGGACCTGTACCGGGCGCTGCGGACTTCCGGGGTGCCGGACCGCCGTATCCACCACGAGTCGTTCGAACTGTGAGGCAGACACCGTGCATCCGCTGAGGAAGAACCGTCCGTTCCGCCGGATCGTGCTGGCCAGTGCCGCGACCGTCTCCGGGATGGTGCTGCTGCTGTCGCTGAAGCCGCACACGAGCCCGGTCCTCACCGTCGGCTCGCACGCACCGGCGCCGGTGAGCAGCGCCGCCGGTGCCTCCCCGGGGGCGACGCGGGCGCCCGCCACCGGCACCAGGACCGTCACCGGGGACACCGTCCGGACCCGCTGGGGCCCGGTGCAGGTGCGCGTGACGCTGGGCAGCGGCAAGCTCACGGACGTCACCGCCGTCAGCTACCCGCAGGACAACCCCCGCGACCAGGAGATCAACGGCTACGCCCTCCCCCAGCTGCGGCGGGAGGCGCTGACCGCGCAGAGCGCGCAGATCGACACCGTGTCGGGAGCCACGTACACCAGTGACGGTTACCGCCAGTCGCTCCAGTCCGCGCTGGACTCGGCGGGCCTCTGAACACCCGGCGCACCCGGCACGTATCTGAGGGCCGAGGGTCAAGTCCCCACGGAGGAACAGTGACCACCACGCTCGCAGGCGGACGTGCCGCCCGCCGACAGACCATGCGCCGCATCCGTCCGCGCCGCTCCCCGGCCGTCCCGCTGCTGCTCGCCGTCTGGGCGGGCGCGGCGGCCGTGCTGTGGCTCTGGTGGCACGACACGCCGGCCATCGGCGACGACACCGGCCGGATCCTCAACGCGGGCCGGATCACCGGCCTGCTGGCCGGCTATCTGATGGCGCTGGTCGTGCTCCAGATGGCGCGGGTCCCGGCCCTGGAGCGGCGGGTCGGCTCCGACCGGGTGGCCCGCTGGCACGCGATGAGCGGCCGGTACACGCTGTGCCTGATCGTCGCGCACGTCTTCCTCACCATGTGGGGGTACGCGCTCCAGGCCGGCAGGTCGCTCGGTGACATCGTGCGGCAGACCGTCGACTCGGTCGAACAGCTGCCGGACATGGGCAAGGCCGCGGTCGGCACGGGCCTGTTCGTCGTCATCGGCCTGTCGTCCGTAGGCCCGGTGCGCCGCCGGCTGCCGTACGACGGCTGGTACCACGTGCACCTGCTGACGTACGCGGCCGTGTTCCTGACGTTCTGGCACCAGATCACCACCGGCAACGACTTCGCGGTGGAGCCCGCCGCCAAGACCTTCTGGTACGGGCTGTACGGCGTGGTCACCGCGCTCGTCCTCTGGTACCGCGTGCTCACCCCGCTCCGCCTGAACCTCCGGCACCGCATGCGGGTCGAGGCCGTCATCGAGGAGACGCCCGGCATCGTGTCGGTGCTGATCGGCGGGCGGAAGCTGCACCGGATGGGCGCGGAGGCAGGGCAGTTCTTCCGCTGGCGGTTCCTGGCACCCGGGATGCGCTTCAGCTCCCACCCGTACTCCCTCTCCGCCGCGCCGCGCCCCGGCATGCTGCGGATCACGGTGAAGGCGATCGGCGACCACAGCGCCCGGCTGCGCGAGCTGACGCCCGGGACGAAGGTGTGGGCGGAGGGCCCGTACGGCGCGCTCACCGCCCAGCGCCGCAGCCGGGGCAAGGTGCTGCTGGTCGCGGGCGGGGTGGGCATCACACCGATGCGCGCGCTGTTCGAGACGCTGCCCGGGGCCGCCGGTGACATCACCCTCCTCTACCGGGCCAACACCACCCAGGACCTGGCCCTGTGGGACGAGCTGGCGGCGATCGCCACGGAGCGGGACGCCCGGCTGATGTACGCGGTGAACAGCCCGGAGGGCGAGCGGCCGGACATCTCCGCGGAGAACCTCCAGCGGAAGATCCCGGACATCGACCGGCACGACGTGTTCATGTGCGGCCCGCCCGGGTTCGCGCAGTCGGTGTACGAGGCACTGCGCGGCGCCGGGGTTCCCGCCCGGCGTATCCACCACGAGTCGTTCGAGATGTGAGCGGAGCAGCGAAGCGATGAGGAAGAGTCATCCCGTTCGGCGGGTCGTGCTGGCCACCGCGGCCACCGTGTCCGGTGTCGTGCTGCTGCTGGCGCTGAAACCCGCGTCGGACCCGGCCGCCGCGTCGGCGGCGGGCGCGGCCCCGCGGCAGCCGGTGGCGGGGCAGCAGCAGCCGCAGGGCGGCGGGCAGGCCCGTACGGTCACCGGGAAGGCTGCGCAGACCCAGTACGGGACCGTGCAGGTACGGATCACCGTCACCGGCGGGAAGATCACCAAGGCCGAG
>NZ_JBEXRO010000027.1:75061-105068 GCF_040613095.1 Streptomyces sp. NPDC006309
GAGGCGGTCCAGGCCCCCAAGGGCGGCCTCAGCGACCAGAAGACCCAGCTCGCCGTCCCCCGCCTCAACCAGGAAGCCGTCACCACCGGCACCGCACACATCGACACCGTCTCCGGCGCCACCTACACCAGCGAGGGCTACCGCACGTCACTCCAGTCCGCGCTGGACCGGATGAAGCCCGCGTCCCCGGGCGCCACCGGCTCGGCGCAGGCCCGTACGGTCACCGGGAAGGCTGCGCAGACCCAGTACGGGACCGTACAGGTACGGATCACCGTCACCGACGGGAAGATCAGCAAGGCCGAGGCGGTCCAGGCCCCCAAGGGCGGCCTCAGCGACCAGAAGACCCAGCTCGCCGTCCCCCGCCTCAACCAGGAAGCCGTCACCACCGGCACCGCACACATCGACACCGTCTCCGGCGCCACCTACACCAGCGAGGGCTACCGCACGTCGCTCCAGTCCGCGCTGGACCAGGCCGGTGGCTGACACGGTGACCGGGCCGGCGCGGACCCCCGCCGCGGTGCGTCACGCGGAGGAGGTCATGGGGACCGTCTTCTCCTTCGACATCCGTGGCGGGGCGCCCCGCGCGGTCCGGGCGGCGCTCGACGAGGCCGTCGCCGGGCTGCACCGGGCGGACACGCTCTTCAGCACGTACCGGGAGGACAGCGAGGTGTCCCGGCTGGCCCGCGGTGAGCTGGACGTCGGCCGGTGCGCTCCCGAGGTGGCCGAGGTACTGGAGCTGGCGGCCGAGGCGGAACGGGTGAGCGAGGGATGGTTCAGCACCCGGTACCAGGGCTCCCTCGACCCCACCGGGATCGTCAAGGGCTGGGCCGCCGAGCGGGCGGCGCGGCTGATCGGCGCGGTCGAGGGGGTGTGCGGGGTCAGCGTCAACGGGGGCGGCGACGTGCAGATGCTGGGCGCGCCGGAACCGCGGCGGCCCTGGCGGGCCGGGGTGGCCGATCCGCTGCGGCCCGGTGGGCTGGCGGCGGTGATCTCGGCTGCCGGAGCGGAGGAGCTGTCGGTGGCGACGTCCGGTACGGCGGAGCGGGGCGCGCACATCATCGACCCCCGCACGGGCCGGCCGGCGGTGACCGACCTGGTCGCCGTGACCGTGGTCGGACCACGCCTGACCTGGGCCGACTGCTGGGCCACCGCGGCCTTCGCCATGGGCTCACGGGCCGCCCTGACCTGGCTGGAGTCCCTGCCCGACACAGAGGCCCTCCTGATCACGGCAGGCGACGAGGTCCGCTGCACAGCAGGCCTCCCCACAAAACTGGGCTGACCCCCACCCCCTCAGGGCGCGAGGAACTGCGCGCCCGGCCCACGACGGCCCGCACCCGACAACAAACCGCCACCACCCCAGGGGCGCGAGGAACCGCGCGACCAGCCCCCACGCACCCGCACCCGCACCCGCACCCGCACCCGCACCCGCACCCGACAACGAGCCGCCACCCCCGCCGCCCCTCCCGCCACCCCGCGGAGCGCTCAGTGGCTGTTCTGGGCCAGCCGCAGCAAATGGTCCGCCAACGCCTGCCCCCCACCCGGATCCCGGCTAATCAACAGCAACGTGTCGTCCCCGGCGATCGTGCCGAGGATGTCGTGCAGCTCCGCCTGGTCGATCGCCGAGGCGAGGAACTGGGCCGCGCCGGGCGGCGTACGCAGGACCACGAGGTTCGCCGAGGCCTCCGCGGAGATAAGCAGCTCCTGCGACAGGCGCCGCATCCGCTCCTCCTTAGCCGACCCGCCCAGCGGAGCCCGCGGCGTACGGAAGCCGCCCTCGCTCGGCACCGCGTAGATCAGGTCACCGTCGGCGTTGCGGATCTTGACCGCGTTCAGTTCGTCGAGGTCCCGCGACAGCGTCGCCTGCGTGACGCTCAGCCCGTCGTCCGCGAGCAGCTTCGCCAGCTGGCTCTGCGACCGCACGGGCTGCCGGTTGAGGATGTCCACGATCCGGCCGTGCCGTGCGGTGCGGGTCTGCGGCACGCCGGGTCCGGCTCCCGCCGCCTGCTCGTGGTCCTGCGCGTGGCTCATCGTCGTCTCATTCCCCGGATAGTCCGTCCCCATTGGCCTGCTCGAGGATGCCGGGCAGTGCCTGGAGCAGGGCACCCGCCTCGTCGTCGCGGAGGTTCAGCGGCGGCATGAGCCGTACGACGTCGGGGACGGGCGCGTTCACCAGGAACCCGGCCTCCTGGGCCGCCTGCTGCACCTGTGGTGCGCGCGGCCCGGTGAGCACGATACCCAGGAGCAGGCCCACGCCCCGGACATGGTCGATCAACGGGTGGTTCAGGGACTCGATGCCGTCCCGCAACCTCTCGCTCTGCCGCTTGACGTTGTCCAGCAGGCCCTCGTCGGCGATGGTGTCGAGGACGGCGAGCCCGGCGGCGCAGGCGACCGGGTTGCCGCCGAAGGTCGTGCCGTGCTGGCCGGGCCGGAGCAGTTCGGCGGCCCGGCCGAAGGCCACGGTGGCGCCGAGGGGCAGTCCGCCGCCGAGTTGCTTGGCGAGGGTGACGACGTCGGGGAGCACGCCCTCGTGGGCCTGGTACGCGAACCAGTTCCCGGAGCGGCCGACGCCGGTCTGCACCTCGTCCAGGACGAGCAGGGCACCGGTGGCGGCGGTGATCGCGCGGGCCGCCTTGAGGTAGCCGGCCGGGGGCACGACCACGCCGTTCTCGCCCTGGACCGGTTCGAGGATCACCAGGGCGGTGTCCTCGGTGACCGCGGCGGCGAGCGCCTGGGCGTCGCCGTAGGGGACGTGGGTGACGTCGCCGGGCAGCGGCAGGAACGGGTCCTGCTTGGCGGGCTGGCCGGTGAGCGCGAGGGCGCCCATCGTACGGCCGTGGAAGCCGCCGCCGGTGGCGACCATGTGGGTGCGCCCGGTGAGCCGGCCGATCTTGAAGGCGGCCTCGTTGGCCTCGGCGCCCGAGTTGCAGAAGAAGACGCGGCCCTCCCGGCCGAAGAGCTGGAGGAGCCGTTCGGCGAGGGTGACGGTGGGCTCGGCCATGAAGAAGTTGGAGATGTGGCCGAGGGAGGCGATCTGGCCGCTGACGGCCTCGACGATCGCGGGGTGGGCGTGACCGAGGGCGTTGGTGGCGATGCCGCCGACGAAGTCGAGGTACTCCCGGCCGTCGGTGTCCCACACCTTCAGGCCCGCGCCGCGGACGAGGGGCAGGCGCGGGGTGCCGTAGTTGTTCATGAGCGCGCCCTGCCAGCGCCCGGTCAGCTCCTGGTTGCTCATGACTCCCCCTGTTCGTCCGGCACGACCATGGTGCCGATGCCCTCGTCGGTGAAGATCTCCAGCAGGATCGAGTGCTGGACCCGGCCGTCGATGACGCGGGCGGTCGTCACGCCGTTGCGTACGGCGTGCAGGCAGCCCTCCATCTTCGGCACCATGCCGGCGCTGAGGTCCGGCAGCAGTTTCTCCAGCTGGGAAGCGGTGAGGCGGCTGATCACCTCGTCGGAGTGCGGCCAGTCCTCGTAGAGGCCCTCGACGTCGGTGAGGACCATGAGGGTCTCGGCGCCCAGGGCCGCGGCCAGCGCCGCGGCCGCCGTGTCCGCGTTGACGTTGTAGACGTGCCCGTCGTCCTGGGAGCGGGCGATGGAGGACACGACCGGGACGCGGCCGTCGGCCAGGAGAGCCTCGATCGCGCCGGTGTCGATCGCGGTGATCTCGCCGACCCGTCCGATGTCGACGAGTTCGCCGTCGATCTCGGGGGTGTGCCGGGTGGCGGTGATGGTGTGCGCGTCCTCGCCGGTGATGCCGACGGCGAGCGGGCCGTGCCGGTTGAGCAGGCCGACCAGTTCGCGCTGCACCTGCCCGGCGAGGACCATGCGTACGACGTCCATGGCGTCCTCGGTGGTGACGCGCAGGCCCGCCTTGAACTCGCTGACGATGCCGTGCCGGTCGAGGGCGGCGCTGATCTGCGGGCCGCCTCCGTGGACGACGACCGGCTTGAGGCCGGCGTGCCGCAGGAAGACGACGTCCTTGGCGAAGGCGGCCTTCAGTTCCTCGTCCACCATGGCGTTGCCGCCGAACTTGATGACGACGGTCTTGCCGTGGTGCCGGGTGAGCCAGGGCAGCGCCTCGATGAGGATCTGGGCTTTCGGCAGGGCCGTGTGCTTGCGAGTGCTCATGAGGAGTAGGCGCTGTTCTCGTGGACGTAGTCGGCGGTCAGGTCGTTGGTCCAGATGGTCGCGGTCTCGTCGCCCGCGGCGAGGTCGGCGACGATGTGCACCTCGCGGTAGCGCATGTCGACCCGGTCGCGGTCCTCGCCCACGGCCCCGTTCTTGCAGACCCAGACGCCGTTGATGGCCACGTTCAGCCGGTCCGGCTCGAAGGCGGCCCGGGTGGTGCCGATCGCGGAGAGAACACGGCCCCAGTTGGGGTCCTCGCCGTGCAGGGCGCACTTGAGGAGGTTGTTGCGGGCGATGGAGCGGCCCACCTCGACGGCGTCCTCCTCGCTGGCCGCGTTGACGACCTCGACCCTGATGTCCTTGGCGGCGCCCTCGGCGTCGCCGATGAGCTGTCGGCCGAGGTCGTCGCAGACCTGCCGTACGGCCTCGGCGAACTCCGGGTACCCGGGGGTGACGCCGGCGGAGCCGGAGGCGAGCAGGAGCACGGTGTCGTTGGTGGACATGCAGCCGTCGGAGTCGACCCGGTCGAAGGTGACCCTGGTGGCGGCGCGCAACGCCTTGTCCAGGGTGGCGCTGTCGAGGTCGGCGTCGGTGGTGAGGACGACCAGCATGGTGGCGAGGCCCGGCGCGAGCATGCCGGCGCCCTTGGCCATGCCGCCCACGGTCCAGCCGTCCCCGCTGACCACGGCGGTCTTGTGGACGGTGTCGGTGGTCTTGATGGCGATGGCGGCCTTCTCACCGCCGTGCTCGGACAGCTGGGCGGCGGCCGTGTCCAGGCCCGCGAGCACCTTGTCCATGGGCAGCAGCACGCCGATGAGCCCGGTGGAGCAGACGGCGACCTCGATGGCGCCGCGGCCGAGCACCTCGGCGGCCTTCTCGGCGGTGGCGTGGGTGTCCTGGAAGCCCTTGGGGCCCGTACAGGCGTTGGCGCCGCCGGAGTTGAGGACGACGGCGGAGACCTGGCCGCTGCCGAGGACCTGCTCGGACCACAGGACCGGCGCGGCCTTCACGCGGTTGGAGGTGAAGACGCCGGCGGCGGCACGGCGGGGCCCGTTGTTGACCACGAGGGCCAGGTCGGGGTTGCCGTTCTCCTTGATCCCGGCGGCGATGCCCGCCGCCGTGAATCCCTTGGCTGCCGTGACGCTCACGGTGCGACTCCGATCGTGGAAAGTCCGGTGGTCTCGGGGAGACCGAGGGCGAGGTTCATGCTCTGGACGGCGCCGCCCGCGGTGCCCTTGGTCAGGTTGTCGATGGCGCTGATCGCGATGATGCGGCCCACGGCGGCGTCGTGGGCGACCTGCACCTGTACGGCGTTGGAACCGTGGACGGACGCGGTGGCGGGCCACTGGCCCTCGGGGAGCAGATGGACGAAGGGCTCGTCGGCGTAGGCCTTCTCGTACGCGGCCCGCAGGGACTCGGCGGTCACCCCTTCCTCCGCGGCGGCGCTGCACGTCGCGAGGATCCCGCGGGGCGTCGGCGCGAGGGTCGGCGTGAAGGACACCGCGACCCGTTCCCCCGCGACGCCGCTGAGGTTCTGGATCATCTCGGGGGTGTGCCGGTGGCCGCCGCCGACGCCGTACGGGGACATGGAGCCCATGACCTCGCTGCCGAGGAGGTGCGGCTTGGGTGCCTTGCCCGCGCCGGAGGTGCCGGACGCGGCGACGATCACCGCTTCCGGCCGGGCGAGTGCGGCCGCGTAGGCCGGGAACAGGGCGAGGGTGACGGCGGTGGGGTAGCAGCCGGGCACCGCGATGCGCCGGGACCCCGCCAGCGCGGTGCGGGCGCCGGGCAGTTCGGGGAGGCCGTAGGGCCAGGTCCCGGCGTGCGGGGAGCCGTAGAAGGTCTCCCAGTCGGCCGGGTCGGCGAGCCGGAAGTCGGCGCCCATGTCGACCACGAGGACGTCCGGGCCGAGCTGTTCGGCGACGGCCGCGGACTGCCCGTGCGGCAGCGCCAGGAAGACCACGTCGTGCCCGGCGAGCGCCTCGGGCGTGGTCTCGGTCAGGACGCGGTCGGCCAGCGGCAGCAGGTGCGGCTGGAGCGCGCCGAGCCGCTGCCCGGCGTTCGAGTTGCCGGTCAGCGCGCCGATCTCCGCCTCGGGGTGTGCGAGGAGCAGGCGCAGGACCTCTCCGCCCGCGTATCCGCTCGCTCCGGCCACTGCCACACGTACCGCCATGTCCACCCTCCTCAGGATGGCATGACTATACGCAGCTATGCAGGAGTATGCAACGCGCTGTCCCGCGGTGCGGTCAGCTCCCCCCCTCCCGGCAGGTCCCGGAGGTCGTCGATGAACTGGGGGGTGCTCGTCACGCTGGACATCTGCCGCATGGCACCCCCAGGAGTCACCTTGGCGCTCGGACGACGGGCCGGCGGCCGGTCGTGGCGTCCAGGGCGACAGGCGCGCGGTGGTACCGCCGCGGGCACGACCGAAGGGCCGTGACACGGCGCGGCCCGGAGCCCGCGGTCCGCTCACGCGGCGTCGGCGGTGCCGCGGACCTCTCTGGAGTCGCCCGCCATGGCGGTCTGCGTGCCGCGGTCGCCGGTCGTGGCGGGCCTCGCTCCCGGCAGCATCACCCGGCGGGACACGACGAACGTCACCGGGATCGCCGCCGCCGAGGCCAGGAGGGGGGCGAAGCGGTGGCCGGCGTGGAGGATGTCCGCGATCACATAGACCCCGGCCGTCGTGATCAGGAAATTGGTCACGTTCGTCAGCGGGAACAACAGGAATTTCCGCCAGGTCGGCCGCGTCCGGTAGGTGAAACGTGCGTTGAGGAAAAAGGAACCGGTCATGCTGAGCGTGAATGCCAGGGCGTGCGCGGCGAGATACGGCAGCCATATCAGGAACAGCAGGTAAAGCCCGTAGTAAGTGGCCGTGTTCACCACACCGACCACGGCGAACGCCACTATCTGGCGGGGCAGCGAGCGACTCGGCATCAGGGGATGAGGTCCTTCGTCCGTTCCACGTTGGTCGCCTTCACCAGGAAGTGCGGGCGGCCCTTCACCTCGTAGTAGATGCGGCCGGTGTACTCGCCGATGACACCGAGCATGACCATCTGCACCCCGGCGAGCGCGGTGACCGCGGTGATGATGGTGACATACCCGGGCGTCCGGACACCGTTGACGAGCGCCGCGCCCACGATCCAGGCCGTGTACAGGCCCGCGCACAGCAGCAGGCCCAGGCCGAGCCAGAGGGCGGCGCGCAGCGGGCGGTTGTTGAAGGACAGCAGGCCGTCGAGGCCGTAGTTGAGCAGGCCGCGCAGCGACCAGGAGCTGCGGCCGGCCCCGCGGGCCGCGTTCCCGTAGGTGAAGGTGACGCTCGGGAAGCCCACCCAGGCGAACAGGCCCTTGGAGAAGCGGTTGTACTCCGTGAGGCCGAGCACGGCGTCCACCACGCGGCGCGACAGCAGCCGGAAGTCGCCGACTCCGTCGACGAGTTCGACATCGACGAGGCGGTTGACGACCCGGTAGTACAGGCGGGCGGTCAGGGTGCGGGCGAGCCCGTCGCCGGTGCGGGTGCGCCGGGCGATGACCTGGTCGTGGCCCTGCTCGCGCAGTTCGACCATGCGCCGGATCAGCTCCGGCGGGTGCTGGAGGTCGGCGTCCATGACGACGACCGAGTCGCCCGAGGCGTGCCGGAGACCGGCGAGGAGGGCCGCCTCCTTGCCGAAGTTGCGGCTGAAGGAGACATAACGCACCCGGGAGTCGGTGGTGGCCAGGTGCTCCAGGACGGCGAGGGTGCGGTCGCGGCTGCCGTCGTCGACGTACACGAACTCCATGTCGTGGCCGAGCGGCAGCAGTTCCTCGGCGACCCGCTGGACCTCCTCGTGGAAGCGGGCGAGGACGTCCTCCTCGTTGTGGCAGGGCGCGACGATCGATATCAGCATGGCGGGTCTCCCCCTGGGCGCGGTCGGAGAGCGGTGGTCACGCGCTCGCGCGGTGATGTGGTCGTGGCCGGTGCCCGGGCGCGGCGGCGGCGGACGGCGGTGAGGGCGGTGAGCAGGACGAGGGCCGTCAGCGAGGCGGCCCCGGCCGTCATGCCCAGCCGCAGGCCCGGTGGGTGGAAGGTGCAGGTCACACGGGTGGAGTGGGTGTCGAGCGGTACGGCGGTCAGGCCGTGGAAGCCGGCGGCGGGCCGCTCGGGGCCGTCGCCCGCGGCGCACCGCCAGCCGGCGATCCTGGGCACGGCGAGGACCGCGATGCCCTTGCTGCCGGCGGGCAGCCGGGCCCGTACGGTGCCGCCGGTGACGGTGACCTCGGTGGCGCCGGTGGCCGACAGCCGGGCGGCGGCGGTGCGCAGCCGGGCGGTGTCCAGGCAGCCGACGGCACCGGCCGGGACGCGCCCAGGCCGGTCCGGGGTCAGCTCGACACGGACCCGTCCGGTGGCCGGGGCCCGGCCGAGGGGTGCCATGGCGGCCCGGTTGCGCGGGAACACGTAGCGGAACGGCACCGTGCTCCCGGCGCCGGTGAGCCGTGCGGTGCCGGAGAACCGCGGGGCCCACAGGTGGACCTGGGTGCCGGCCGGGCACCGGGCGGTGAGCGTCGGCGCGGACACGGCTGTGCCGGTGCCGACGCGGCCGGACCGCACCGGCCGCCCGCCGTCGTCGTGGACGGTGACGCGGGGCACGGTGTAGACGCGGCTGCCGAGCAGCAGTTCCTGGTTGCGGTACGGCGACGGCCCGAACGCCCTCGCGTCGGCGGCGGCCCGGACGGTCACCAGGGGCGGCACGTCCTGCCGGGTCACGGTCACCGGGCCGCCGTCCCCCGGCTGACGCGTCCGGTGCGGGTCGGGCGGCGAGTGCACCCGGGCGCCGACGGAGAAGATCACGTCCGTGACCGCGTTGTCCAGGCTCTGCACGCTGCGGCCCCGCGAGGTCCAGCCGCCGCCGAGGGCGGTGAGGGTGCGGCTGAGGACGTCCGGGGTCAGGCTGCTGTAGTAGGCCGCGCCCTGACCCCCCACCAGCATCGGGTCGTTGCCGACGGTCTGTTCGCGGCCGGGGTCGGTGCGGTACCGGGGCCAGCCGTCGGCCCCGGCGACCGCCGCCGCCTGCCGTTCCTGCCGCCCGCCCCAGGGCGCGTAGTCGTCCAGGTGCCCCAGGCGCAGCCGGGCGGCGACGGCGGAGGTGGCGGCGGCCTCGCCGCACTGTGCGCCGAGGAGCAGGACGACGGCCAGCCCGGCGAGCCGGCCGCGCCGCCCGGGGCGGCCCAGGAGGAGGAGCCCGCCCAGCGAGCCGGCGACGGCGAGCAGCAGCACCGGCCAGGTCCAGACCCGCACCAGGCTGCTGCGGGCCGCGACGGCCGTGATCAGGGCGAGCAGCGCGGTCGCGGCGCCGAGGGCGCGCCGGTCCGGGAGGCCGTGGGCCAGGGCGTGCCAGGCGGCGAGGACCAGCAGCCCGCACAGCACGAACGCCTGCCGGTAGGAGCTGCCCTGTGGCGTGGCGAAGGCGTGCCAGAGCAGGTGGGTGGGGCCCCACTGGAGGGAGAGGGCCACCGCGAGCACCAGCGCGGTCCAGCCGGTGCGGACGGGTACGGGGACCGCCCGGTGGAAGGGCAGGGCGAGGGCGAGGAGGAGGGCGGTGACGCCGACGTAGAGGGCCGGGGAGCCGAAGTTGTAGGTGGCGGGGAGCAGCCGGGCCGCCATGTCCTCGGCGGGGACCGGCGCGAACTTCCGCACGCGGCCGGGGTAGGCGTGCCGGGTGCCGAGGTAGACGACCGTCACGAGCGGGGCGGCCAGGCCCACGCCGAGCACGGTGGTGAGGGTGGCGCGGCCGGCCGCCGCGAGCGCTCGCCGGCGGGGTGGACGGGCCAGCAGCAGGCGCAGCAGCAGGACCAGGGCGGCGCCGAGGGTGGCCATGTAGGCGGTGTAGAAGTTCGCGGTCCAGGCGAGGGCGACGGTCAGGACGCCGAGGACGCGCCGGCGTCCGTCGAGCGCCCACTCCCCGGCCAGGCACAGCAGCGGCAGGGCGATCAGGCCGTCGAGCCACATCGGGTTGTAGGAGGCGTCGGCCACGCTCCAGCCGCACAGCGCGTAGGAGCTGCCCAGCAGGGCCGCCGCCCACCAGCGGCCGGGCCGCAGGGTGAGCAGCAGCCAGGCCATGGCCGCGGCGGCGGACGCGGTCTTCAGGAGGGTGACGGCGTAGACGGCGAGGTCGATCCGGTCCCGGGGGAAGAGGGCGACGAGCGGGGCGAAGGGGCTGCCGAGGTAGGTGCCGAGGTCGGGCAGGAAGCTGGTGCCGTAACCGG
Source organism: Streptomyces sp. NPDC006309 (assembly GCF_040613095.1). NCBI lineage: Bacteria > Bacillati > Actinomycetota > Actinomycetes > Kitasatosporales > Streptomycetaceae > Streptomyces > Streptomyces sp. NPDC006309. The sequence goes on from NZ_JBEXRO010000027.1 coordinate 85,427, forward strand.
ACTGCCAGTTGACGAGGAGACCGCCGTCGGCCGTGCCGTGCAGCAGGTCCCACAGGTGGGCGTGGAAGGGCACGTACTGGTTGCCCAGGTCGTTGACGCTGCGTGTGCGGGGGCCGAAGGGGTAGCTGCGGGCCAGCGTGTCACCGGCGCACAGGGCCGTGAGGGTGACGGCCGCGGCGAGCAGCGCGGCGGCCCGGCGCGGCACGTCGGGCGGGGTCGGACGGTCCATTGCGGCAGGGCCCCCAGCGGAATTCACTTCGCGGTTTTCGCCGAGTGAGACGGGAGGGATTTCCCGATGGTTGTGCACTCATCGAAAAGTGGGTCGGTATCTTCCGCACAAGGAGAACAGTGCGTGAATTCCACGCCGTTCTGGAGAACCGGGGATTTACGGAGGGTGTTCCGGGGGTGAAGCAGGGGCCGGCGGGCGTGGCGTCGCGCGGGGCTTGACGTGGAGTGCGCTCCACCTCCTACGGTTCGGGTCATGAGCAACCAGCACAGCACCACCCGTGACGAGCGTTTCGCCCATGGCCTGGAGGTACTGGAGTCCGTCGACGGCGAGGCCGGCCGTCGGGTCGTCGACTCGCTCGCCGACATCAGCCCCGAGCTGGGGCACCAGATCGTCGCGTGGGGCTTCGGCGAGATCTACGCCCGGCCCCAGCTGGCGCCCCGGGACCGCCAGTTGGTCACCCTGGGCATGCTGACCGCCCTCGGCGGCTGCGAGGCCCAGCTGGAGGTGCACGTCAACGCGGCGCTGAACGTGGGTCTCACCCCCGAGCAGATCGTGGAGGCGCTGCTGCACTCGGCCGGTTACTGCGGTTTCCCCCGGGCGCTGAACGCCACCTTCGTAGCGAAGAAGGTGTTCGCCGAGCGCGGGCTGCTGCCGGCGGGGCGGCAGCAGCCCGAGGACGGGTCGCCTGCTTCTCCCTGAGCCCGGGGAAGGCGACGGAGTCCGCCGGGAAGGTGTACGTGCACCGGCCGGCGGCTTCGGTGAGGACCGAGGGGTATCAGCACGTCGACGGGGCGGGCCCGGAGGGACGGGCGGAGAGGGAACACGATGGACGAGTGCTGGCCCGTGGCCGACCTGCTGGCCCATCTCGCCGGACGCTGGCGGGCCGAGCGCAGCGTGCGGGACCTGGCGAGCGGGGACACGGGCCACTTCACCGGGGAAACCGTCTTCGCCCCGCTGGACGGCGGCGGGCTGCTGCACACCGAGTCCGGCATCTTCACCTGGCGGGGCGTGGCGCGGCCGGCCACCCGGACCCTGCGGTTCCTGCCGGGGCCCACGCCGGGCCGGGCGGACGTGCGGTTCGCGGACGGGCGGCCCTTCCACGCGCTGGACCTGACCTCCGGGCGGTACGTGGCCGACCACCCCTGCGCGGCCGACCTCTACCGGGGCGAGTTCACCGTGCGGGACGCCGGCCACTGGCGCACGGTGTGGCGGGTCGGCGGACCGGCGAAGGACCTGCTCCTCGTCACGGACTACGCGCGCGAGGACTGAGCGCCGCCCCCGTCGAAGCGGAGGTTCCACCGCCCCGCGCGGCCCGTGACGGTGGTCGTGGACAGCGGGCGGACGTCGATGTTCCAGTAGCTCGACGGGGGCGCCTTGAGGGCGTAGACCAGGGCCGCGCGGATCACCGACGGTTCGGCCACCGCGACGATCCGGCCGCCGTCGTCGGCCGGCCGGGTGTCCAGCCAGCCGCCGACCCGGGAGATGAACACCAGCAGGGACTCACCGCCGTGCGGGGTGGAGCACGGATCGGCCAGCCAGGCGTCGACCGCGGCCGGCTCCCGGGCCATCGCCTCGCCCAGCGTCAGTCCGCGCCAGCGGCCCATGTCGCAGTCCCGCAGCGCCGGCTGGACCAGCGGTGCGTACCCCAGGGCGTCGCCGGTGGCCCGGCTGCGCGGGGTCGGCGAGCAGTAGCGCAGCTCGGCCGCCGCCAGCGGCAGCAGGTCCCCGGCGACGCGCTGCACGTCGTCCCAGCCGGCCCCGTCCAGCGGCCGGTCGTCCTCGAAGCGCTCCGCGAGCAGGGAGGCACTGCGCGCGGCGGCGACGAACGTGACCCTGAGTGGCATGCGGTGATGGTGAGCCGCGCCGGGGGGCGGGTCAAGGGGGGTTACCCGGGAGTTACCGAAGGGGTACGTCGCTTTGCCCGGCTTCCTGCCGGAAGGTGTGAACCATCCGCCCCCCGGGACGGTCCAGTTCCCGGAATCCGTGCTTCCGCCGACCGCCGTGGGCGCCCCGCGCCACGAACGGCAGCCCGCGCACGCCGAGGAGCGCGCGGTGGCCGCCGACCCGCCCGGCGAACACCGTGCCGATGCCCCCACCACGCACGGACGGGACGACGCAGCCGTCCGTGAGCCAGGCCGACAGCACGCGCGTGGCCGGTCACCCCGCGCACGCGCGGCGCCTGCCGGTCCCGCGTGCGCCGTGCGCGCGGTGCTCCTCACCGGTCCGGCCGCGCCGGGACCAGCGGGTCAGCCCAGTACCTCGTCGCAGGCCGCCCGCAGTCGCCGTACCCCCTCCGCGATCTCCCCCGTGCCGGCGACCGCGGCGAAGCTCAGGCGGAGGTGGGCGGCGGGGGGCTCGGCGCTGAAGTAGGGGCGGCCGGGGGTCAGGGCGACGCCCGCGCGCAGGGCGGCGGCGGCCAGCGCCGCCTCCGCCCCGGAGCCGAGCGCCGGGGAGGCGCCGCCGCCGTCGGGCAGGCGCAGCCACAGGTGGTAGCCGCCGGAGGGGATGTGCGGCAGGGTGAGCTCGGGCAGCTGCCGGGCGAGCGCGCTCGTCATGGCGTCCCGGCGGGTGCGCAGCTCGGCCGAGAGCGCGCGCAGGTGGCGCGGCCAGGCCGGGGAGCCGACGAGTTCCAGGGCGGCCTCCTGGAGCGGCCGGGGCACGAAGAAGCTGTCCACGACCTGGATGGCGCGCAGGCGCTCCAGGACCGGGCCGTGCGCGGCCAGGGCGCTGACCCGGAAGCTCGGTGACGTGGCCTTGGTCAGTGAGCCGACGTGGACGACCACGCCGTCCGGGTCGTCGGCGGCCAGCGGCCGGGGCAGCGGTCCCGCGTCGGCGTGCACCAGCCGGCGGACGAAGTCGTCCTCGACGACGAACGCGCCGGCCTCGCGGGCGATGCGCAGCACCTCGGCGCGCCGGTCGGGTGCCAGCACGGCGCCGGTCGGGTTCTGGAACAGCGGCTGGCAGACGAAGACCCGGGCGCCGGTGGCCTGGAAGGCGTCCGCGAGCAGGCCGGGACGTACCCCGTCGGGGTCCACGGGCACCGGGACGGGGCGCAGTCCTGCCGCGCGGGCCAGGGCGAGCATGCCCGGGTAGGTGGGGGACTCCACGAGGACCGGGGCGCCGGGCGGGGCGAGTGCGCGCAGGGCGGTGGCCAGCGCGGCCTGGCCGCCCGCCGCGATCAGCACCTCGGCCGCGCTGACGGCCCCGCCGATCCCGCGCGCGAACCACTCCCGCAGCTCGGGCAGTCCCTCCAGCGGCGGCCTCCCCCAGGCGCCGGGCCGCCGCCCGGCCCGGGCCAGGGCCGCCGCCATGGCCCGCTCCGGTTGCAGGGAGGGGTGGAGGTAGCCGCCGTTGAACTCCAGCACGCCGGGCGGCGGCGCGGCCAGCGAGACCGTGACCCCGGCGGCGTCCACCGTGCGGGGGACGAGGTCGGCGGCGCCGTCGGCGCTCAGCGCCACCTCCTGCCAGGAGGTGTCCCCGGCGGGGGTCTGCGCGGGGTGCGGCCGGGCCCGGAAGGCGCCGGCGCCGGGCCGGGTGACCACGAGACCCTCGGCGGCGAGCTGGGCGAGGGCCCGGGAGACGGTCACCGGACTCACCCGGAACCGGTCGACGAGCGCCCGGCTCGACGGCAGCTTTCCACCCAACGGGTAGCGGTCCAGTTCTCCCCGCAACTGTTCGGCCAGTTCCGCCACACTGCTACGCTGATGCATGAGAACACAGAGTAGCGCTACTACGGCGAGCCCGATAGCAGTCACCGCTCCCCGGGAGGAGTCCGGGGGACTCGGCACCCTCCAGGCCGCCCTCGGTGTGGTCGCCTTCTCGCTCACGTTCCCCTCGACCGCCTGGGGGCTGGAGAGCTTCGGCCCCTGGTCCCTGGTGGCGGTGCGCGGGGTCCTGGCCGCGGTCGTCGCCGGCGGCTGCCTGCTGGCCCTGCGGGTACGGCTCCCGGCCCGCCGCCATCTCGCCGGTCTCGCCGTGGTCGCCGCCGGTGTGGTGCTGGGCTTCCCGATGCTGACCACGCTCGCCCTGGAGACCTCCACCACCGCGCACGCGGCCGTGGTGGTGGGGCTGCTGCCGCTGACCACCGCCGTGTTCTCGGCCCTGCGCACCGGCGTCCGCCCCTCCCGCCGGTTCTGGCTGGCGGCCGTCGCCGGCGCGGCGGCCGTGATCGCCTTCACCCTCGCCCAGAGCGGCGGCACGCTGACCGTCGCCGACGGTTTCCTCTTCGCGGCCCTGCTGGTGTGCGCGGCCGGCTACACCGAGGGCGGCCGGCTGGCCCGCGTCATGCCGGGCTGGCAGGTCATCGGCTGGGCGCTCGTGCTGTGCCTGCCGCTCAGCCTGCCGGCCGCCGCGCTCGCGCTGGCCTACGAGCCCGTGCACCTCACCGGGCACGGCATCGCCGGTCTGCTGTGGGTGGCGCTGGGTTCGCAGTTCCTCGGGCTCGTGGTCTGGTACCGGGGGATGGCGGCCATCGGCGTCCCCCGGGCCAGCCAGTTGCAGTTGGCGCAGCCCCTGCTCACACTGGTGTGGTCGGCGCTGCTGCTGGGCGAGCGCTTCACGGCGGCCGCTCCGCTGACCGCCGTCGCGGTGCTCGTGTGCATCGCCGTCACACAGCGGTCGTGATCGTGAGGAGGGCCCCGTCCATGCACGCATCCAAGGGCGACCGCCTTGTCCAGCACGGCAGGGTGGTCGGCCAGCACGACCAGGTCACGGAAGTCGTCGAAGTGATGGGTCAGGAGGGCAATCCGCCCTACCGGGTCCGTTTCGCGGACGGGCGGGAGGCCGTGATGTCCCCCGGCCCCGACTGCGAGGTCCGTCATCCGCAGGACCGGACACAGCAGTAGGTCAGCGCGGTGGCACCGCCGACCGCCGGTAGTGGTCGGCGACCACCCGTGCCATCGCCCCGACCGGGTCCGCCGCGACCTCCTTGGCGGCGAAGAACACGTGCCCGCGCACCTGCGGGTACCGCGCGGCGAGGGTGAGGTGCCGGGACAGCTCGACCGGGTCCTGCCAGGGCGAGGGCTGCCCGGCGGCACCCGCCTTGTACAGGGCCTCGCCGGCGTACAGCCGGGTCCGGGTGCCCCGGGCGACCTCCGCCCACCAGGCCACGAGTTCGGCGTAGTCGGCGGCGGCGAAGCCGATGTGCCAGTACAGCTGCGGCACGATGTAGTCGATCCAGTTGCCGCGGACCCACTTGCGGGTGTCCGCGTACAGGTCGTCGTACGTCTGCACGCCCGCCCGCGTCTCGGAGCCGCGCGCGTCGGTCGAGGCGTTGCGCCACACGCCGAAGGGGCTGATCCCGAACCGGGTGCCGGGCCGGACGCGCCGGATGTCCGCCGCCGTCTCCCGCACCAGCTTGTCGATGTTGTCCCGCCGCCAGGCGGCCCGGCCGGGGAAGGCGCCGCCGTACCGGTCGTAGGCGTCCTCGTCGTCGAAGGTCTGGCCGGCGACGGGATAGGGGTAGAAGTAGTCGTCGAGGTGCACGGCGTCGACGGGGTACCGGGCGACCGCGTCGAGCATGGCCCGCCGCACGAAGGCGCGGACCTCGGGCAGGCCGGGGTTGTAGTACAGCCGGCCGCCGTAGGGCACCACCCAGTCAGGGTGCCTGCGGGCCGGGTGGGAGGGGGTCAGCCGGCCGGGGTCGGTGTGGTTGGCGATCCGGTACGGGTTGAACCAGGCGTGCAGTTCCAGGCCCCGGGCGTGGGCCTCCCGCACGGCGGTGCCGAGGGGGTCCCAGCCGGGGTCCCCGCCCTGGGTACCGGTCAGGTACTCGGACCAGGGCTCGTACGGCGACGGCCAGAGGGCGTCGGCGGTGGGCCGCACCTGGAAGATGACCGTGTTGAGCCGGCGGCGCTCCGCGTGGTCGAGGTGGGCGATCAGCTCCTTGCGCTGGGTGCTCGCCGGGAGGCCGGGCCGGGAGGGCCAGTCCCGGTTGGCGACGGTCGCGAGCCAGACGCCGCGCATCTCGGCGCCGGTGCGCGGCGGACGGTACGGCGCCGGGTGCGCGCCCGGCCCCGGGACGGCGGCCTGCGTCCCGGCACTCGCGACGCCGCCCCCTGCCGTGGCCAGTGTGGACAGCGCGGCCAGCGTGAAGGTCCGCCGTGACATGCGTCCCATCCGCACACCCCCATACCCTTCGGATCCGCCTCGTCACGGATCGTTCCGCGCTCCAGAATGCCCCCACCCGGGCGATCGATCATCGATACTTGGCGGTAACGTGCACGATCGGAGCAGGCACCGAACCCGGCGGCCTGCCGAGCGAGCCGGAGAAGCGAAGGGGACGATGTGACGGGCATCCCAGGGGGAGACATTGCGCGCGTCGGGGTCGTGGGCTGCGGCCAGATGGGCGCGGGCATCGCCGAGGTGTGCGCCCGCGCGGGACTGGACGTGAAGGTCGCCGAGACCACCGGCGAGGCCCTGGAGATCGGCCGCACCCGGCTGTTCAACTCCCTCGGCAAGGCCGCCGAACGCGGCAAGATCACCGAGGAGGACCGGGACGCCACGCAGGCGCGCCTGAGCTTCACCACCGACCTCGGCGAGTTCGCCGACCGGGATCTGGTCATCGAGGCCGTCGTCGAGAACGAGCAGGTCAAGACCGAGATCTTCCAGGTGCTCGACCAGGTGGTGACCCGGCCCGACGCGATCCTGGCCTCCAACACCTCCTCCATCCCGCTGGTGAAACTGGCGGTCACCACGTCCCGGCCGGACCACGTCGTCGGCATCCACTTCTTCAATCCCGCCCCGGTGCAGCAGCTGGTCGAGCTGATCCCGGCGCTCACCACCTCCGAGGGCACCCTCGGCCGCGCCCAGCTCTTCGCCGAGAAGGTGCTGGGCAAGCACGCCATCCGCGCCCAGGACCGCTCCGGATTCGTGGTGAACGCGCTGCTCGTGCCGTACCTGCTGTCTGCGATCCGGATGTTCGAGTCGGGCATCGCGAGCCGCGAGGACATCGACAACGGCATGGAGATGGGCTGCGCCCATCCGATGGGCCCGCTGAAGCTGTCCGACCTGATCGGTCTGGACACCATCGTCTCCATCGCCAACTCCATGTACGCCGAGTACAAGGAGCCGCTGTACGCCGCTCCCCCGCTGCTCCAGCGCATGGTCGAGGCGGGCCGGCTGGGCCGGAAGGCCGGCTCCGGCTTCTACACCTACGGCTGATCACCGAGAGCGACGCCCTGCGGGCCCGGCACCGGAAACGGTGCCGGGCCCGTCCGTTTCACACACCGTGTGCGCGCCGGGCACGCATATGCCGCTCGCACACGCTCCCCACGCGCCCACCAGGCGAGTTGACTCTCCATGCGCCCGCAAGGGAAGCGGAACCATCCATTTCGACTACCGAGAGGAACGGACCCGTGACGGTCGATCCGGAGCATCCCGTGATCCATGGAGAACTCGCAGAGTTACGGCGCCGCCTCGACGTGGCCTACGCCCGCGTCGAGGGCGGACTGGCGCTGCTGCGTCACCGTACCGAGGAGACCGCCAAGGAACTGGACGAGCTGAACTCCCGGCTGGCCTCGCTGGAACACACGCGCTGGCCGTTGCCCTCGCTCGCCGCACTGACCGCGCTGGGCGCGCTCGCGGCGACGCTCTGGCAGGCGCTGACGGCCCATTAGTCCTGGGCGAGCCTGAGGTGGTGCAGCAGGAGTAACGCGGCCGCCATGTTGGCGGCCGGGACCTCCCCGCGGGCGATCAGGTCGGGGACGAGTTTGAGAGGGACCCATTCCCGCCGGTCCGACTCGAAGTCGTCCACGGGGTGTCCGACGTACTCGCCCCGCTCCGACCAGTAGATGTGGTGCCGGGCGTCGGTGAGGCCGTTGGACGGCTCCACGCTCATGAGGTGGTGCAGGGGCCCCGGCCGCCAGCCGGTCTCCTCCTCCAGTTCCCTGGCCGCCGCGCGCGCGATGTCCTCGCCGTCCTCGACGACACCCGCGGCCAGTTCCCACCCCCAGCTGTCGGTGATGAACCGGTGCCGCCACAGCAGCAGCACCTCGTTCGCCTCGTTGACGACCGTCGCCACCGCCACGGGCCGCAGCCGGATGACGAAGTGGTCGAGGTGCCGGCCGTCCGGCAGCTTCACATCGGCGAGATTGACGCTGAACCAGCGGTTCTCATACACGGTTTGTTCGTTCTGTTTCGTCCACTGCACGGTATTGCCACCTTCCGCTGAGTAAGTGGCAATATCGCAGCAGGGACGGTGCGCCTACAGCGGCACGCGCAGTGCTCCGTCGATGAGTTCGGCGGCCTCGGCGGTGCCGGCCGAGCCGCAGCGCAGCAGATGGTCGCGCACCGCGCGGAGTCTGTCCCGCAGCCGCTGGGACTCCATGCCGCGGGCCTGTTCGGCCATCTGCACGGCGGTGGCCGCCGCCCGGTCGGCGTTGCCCCGGCGCAGCTCGATGGTGCTCAGCATCGCCAGCCGGTGCACCCGCCCCCGGTCGTGCGCGGGGTTGTCGACGGCCGCCGCCGCGTGCTCCCGGGCGCCGCTGAGGTCCCCGAGACTGAGCAGCGCCTCGGCCACCTGCACGTTGACGAGCCCCGGCTGGACGTACCCGGTCTCGGCCGGCTCGTGCCCCCGCCGGATCCGCCCGGCCGCCGTCTCCGCGCGCCGGATGCAGAACAGCGCGCTGCCGCTGTCCCCGAGGTGCGCGTACGCCTTGGCCTGCATCGCGTACAGGTCGGAGGCGAGCGCCGGGGTGATGTGCCGGCCGGCGGTGCGCAGCGCGGCCTCGGCGAAGGCGACGGCCTGCCGGTACTCCCGCATGAACAGCGACTGGTTGACCAGCAGGGCGATCACGTACGCCCCCAGGCCCCGGTCTCCGCTGGCCTTGGCCAGGCGCAGCGCCTGGTGGAAGTAGCGCTGGGCGAGCCCGTGCGCGTCGGAGTCGTACGCGCAGATGCCCGCGATCGCCACCAGCCCGCCGGTCGCCCGGTGCAGCTGACGACCGGTGGCGTCGGTGTAACCGCCGCGCAGCAGCGGCGCGGCCTCGGCGTTGAGGAAGCCGACGACCCGGCTCCGCGTCGCGATGCCCCCCGCCTTGCGGTACATCTGCTCGTAGTGCGCGCGGGCGGCCCGGAGCATCTCGATGTCGGACGCGGTGACCGCGTGCCGGCCGCCCCGCGAGACGTCGACGTCCTCGGGCGGGTTCTCCCACTCCCACACCGGCATCACGGCCGGGGTCCCGGTGACGGCGGGCGCCCCGAGCACGTGGGACCGCTGCTGCTCGTCGGACCGCCACAACGCGGTGGCCCGCTCCACGAACCCGTTGAGGGAACCGGTGTGCGCGGTGCTCGGCCCGCCGGGCACCCCGAGGCCGATGTCGTCGAGCGTGACGGGCCGGTGCAGCCGTGCCGCCAGCACCTCGCAGATCAGGTCGGGCACCTGGCCGCGGGGCCGCTGCCCCTTCAGCCACCGGGCCACGGCGGTGTGTTCGTAGCGCAGCGCGAGACCGCGGGCCCGTCCCGCCTGGTTGACGTGGGCGGCGAGACCGGCGTGCGAGATCCCCGCCTCGTCCAGGATGGCGTCGAGCAGAGTATTGGGCTGCATGGGATGCCCCCCGAGTGACCTGGTGCCGTCAGCGTAGTGGGTCCGCCTTCACACGGGGTGTGAACGCAGTGCCCGCGTCGGCGGGGCGCACGCGCTGTCGCCGCGGGGGCCGCGCCGGTTCACTGGGCTGCCTCGCGAGAGACCGGCCGGGCCGCCGGCTCCCCCTCAGACAGCGGCGGCCCGGCCGGGCGGCACCCCGGACGCCAGCGGCGCCCGGAGCTCAGCGGCGCCCCGGACGTCAGCGGCGCGTCGTCGGCTGCGGACGTGTCGAAGCCGGGCAGGCGGCTCCCCGCGCGCCCGGCGGCCGTCTGTCCTTCCGGTCGTTGCGCAGGACCAGGAGCGCGACGTCGTCCGTAGGTCTCCCGCCGGTGTGGTGCAGCAGCGCGCCGAAGACCGTGCGCAGCACCGTCTGCGGGGAGGCCGGCTGGTCGCGCACGGCCTCGCTGAGCACGTCCGGCAGGGAGAAGAACCGTCCCCGGCCGTCCCGGGCGTCCTGAGCGCCGTCCGTGAAGAGGACCAGGGACTCCCCCGGCAGCAGCCGGCCGCACGACCGGGGCGCCGGCTCCGCGGGCGGCGGGAACGGGCCCAGCGGCGGCAGCGGATCCGTGCGGGTGAGCGGCTCGACCCTCGTGCCCCGCAGCACGTACGGCCACGGATGGCCGCAGTTGAGGGCGCGGAGCGTGCCGTCCCGGTCGATCTCCAGGAGCAGGACGGTGACGAACTCCTCGGCGACCGGGCTGTCGGGGGCGGGGACGCCGCACGCGGGGTGTTCGGCGCGGGCGCGTTCGCGCAGATGGCGGCCGAGGGTGCGGTCCAGCCGGTGCAGCACCCCGCCCAGTCGGGGCTCGTCGTGGGCGGCCTCGCGGAAGCTGCCGAGGAGGGCGGCGACGGTGCCGAGGGCGGCCAGCCCGTGCCCCCGTACGTCCCCCATCACCACGCGCACCCCGTGCTCGGTGGCGATGGCCTCGTACAGGTCGCCGCCGACACTGGCGCCCCGGTCGGCGGACAGCTGGGCGGCGCCGACGTTGAGCCCGTCCAGCCAGGGCGGCAGCGGACGCAGGACGACGCTCTGCGCGGCGCACGCCGCCCGCCGGGCGAACCGCAGCTCCCGCAGCGGGGCGCGCCGGACATGGAAGATGAGGGCGGTGCCGACGGCGAGGAACACGGCGCTGGTGACCAGGCGCGCCCCGAGCCCGTCCTGCCGGGCGAGCGGGCAGCCGTATCGGTAGCCGACGGCGACGGCTCCCCAGAGTGTGGGCAGTACGGTTCCTCGCGCGGTGGGCGCGCGTGCCTTGATGCGGATCATGCCTCTGGTCCCCCATATGGGCCCTGACAGAGCAGACGGACCGGCCCCGTGAGGCCGGTCCGATTCTGTCGACGGGATGAACCGGTGGGACCGGATCATCCGCGATTCCCACCCGAACGAGTGAGACTCGGCGGGCCGGGCCGCATTTATGCAGCTGACAGGGGGTGCCGCGCGCTCCCGCAGGGGGTGGCGCACGGCGCGGCCGGCCACGGGGAACCCGTGGCCGGCCGGTCGGTACGCGCGCTCAGCTGCGCAGCGCCGCTCCGGTCCGCTCGCCCGCGAGGGCGACGGCCGCGTCCCGCGCGGCGGACGCCTCGTCCACGGTCAGCGTGCGGTCGGACGCCCGGAACCGCAGCGCGTACGCCAGCGATTTCCGCCCGTCGCCCAGCTGCTCGGCGTTCTCGTACACGTCGAACAGCCGGATCGACTCCAGGAGTTCGCCCGCACCTTCACGCAGCGCGGCCTCGACGTCGGCGGCCGGCACGAACCGGTCGACCACGAGGGCGACATCCTGCGTGGCCACCGGGAAGGCCGAGATCCGCGGCCCCTTCACCGGACCCGCGCTCGCCTCCTCCAGCACGTCCAGGTCCAGCTCCATCGCGCAGGTGCGCGCCGGCAGGCCCAGGGCCTGTACGACCCGCGGGTGCAGCTCGCCGGCGTACCCGACGACCCGCTCGGTGCCGTCCGCCGTGACCGCCAGCTCGGCGCAGCGGCCGGGGTGCCACGGCCCGTACTGCCCCTTGCGGACGATCAGCTCGGTGCCGGTCTCCCGGGCGATGACCCGCGCGGCCTCGACCGCGTCGGCCCAGCCGGCCGGGCGGCCCGTGCCCCACCAGCCGGCCTGCTCGCGGGCGCCGGCGAGGACGACGGCGGCGTGCCGGGGCTGGACGGGGAGCGCCTCGGTCAGGGAGGCGATCTCCTCGGCCGTGGGACGCCGGTCGACGGGCAGCCGGACCGCGGCCTTCGCCTCCGCACGCGGATGGAAGACCAGGCCCGTCTCGAACAGCGCCAGGTCGTGCGAGCCCCGGCCGTCGTTGCGCCGCAGCGCGGCCAGCAGGCCCGGCAGCAGCGTCGTGCGCAACGCCGGCTCCTCGTCGGAGAGCGGGTTGACCAGCTTGACGACCGCGCGCTTGGGGTCGTCGGCCGCCAGGCCCAGCCGGTCCAGGACCTGCTCGCCGATGAACGGGTAGTTCGGTGCCTCGACGTAGCCGGCGCCGGCCAGCGCGCGGCCGACGCGGCGGTGCAGCCGCTGCCGCTCGGTCAGGCCGCGGCCCGCGGGGGGCTTGGGCAGCGTGGAGGGCAGGTTCTCGTAGCCCTCAAGGCGGATGACCTCTTCGGCCAGGTCGTTCGGGTCGGTCAGGTCGCCCCGCCAGGACGGCACGGTGACGACCAGCTCGTCCTGCCCGTAGACGTCGCAGCCGATCTCCTGGAGGCGGCGGACCACGGTCTCGCGGCCGTACTCCACGCCCGCGACCCGGTCGGGATGGTCGGCCGGGATGGTGATGGTGCGCGGCGCGGAGGGCGCGATCACCTCGGTGACGCCCGCGTCGGCCGTGCCGCCCGCGAGAAGCACGAGCAGATCCACGGTCCGCTGGGCGGCCGCCGCGGCGGCCTCGGGGTCGACGCCGCGCTCGTAGCGGCGGGAGGCCTCGGAGGACAGCTTGTGACGGCGGGCGGTGCGCGCGATGGAGATCGCGTCGAAGTGCGCGGCCTCGATGACGACCTCGGTGGTGGTGCCCTCGGTGTCGTCGATCTCGGTGTGGGCGCCGCCCATGACGCCGGCGAGGCCGATGGGGCCGCGCTCGTCGGTGATGACCAGGTCCTGGGCGTCGAGGGTGCGGGTGACGCCGTCGAGCGTGGTGAGCTGCTCACCGGCCTCGGCGCGCCGCACGCCGACGGGGCCCTGGACGCGGGCGCGGTCGTACGCGTGCAGGGGCTGGCCCAGCTCCAGCATCACGTAGTTGGTGACGTCCACCGCCAGGGAGATCGGGCGCATGCCGGCCTTCTGGAGCCGGCGCTGGAGCCAGATCGGGGAGCGCGCCTCGGGGTCGAGACCGGAGACGGTGCGGGCCGTGAAGCGGTCGCAGCCGAAGGGGTCGGAGACCTGCACCGGGTAGCCGTAGGCGTTCGGCGCGGGCACGTCCAGCAGGGCCGGGTCGCGCAGCGGGAGGCCGTAGGCGATGGCGGTCTCGCGGGCGACGCCGCGCAGCGACAGGCAGTAGCCGCGGTCGGGCGTGACGGCGATGTCCAGGACCTCGTCGACCAGTTCGAGCAGTTCGATGGCGTCGGTGCCCACCTCGTACTCCGGCGGGAGCACGATGATGCCGTGCGTCCCGTCGTCGCCCATGCCCAGCTCGTCCGCGGAGCAGATCATGCCGTGGGAGGTCTTGCCGTAGGTCTTGCGCGCGGAGATCGCGAAGCCGCCGGGCAGCACGGCGCCCGGAAGGACCACGACGACCTTGTCGCCGACGGAGAAGTTGCGGGCGCCGCAGACGATCTCCTGGGGCTCACCGGTGCCGTTGGCCGCGCCGACGTCGACGGTGCAGAAGCGGATCGGCTTCTTGAAGCCCTCCAGCTCCTCGATGGTGAGCACCTGGCCGACGACGAGCGGCCCCTTGAGGTCGGTGCCGAGCTGTTCGACGGTCTCGACCTCGAGGCCGACCGAGATCAGCTTCTCCTGGACGTCGCGCCCGGTCTCCGTCGCCGGCAGGTCGACGTACTCCCGCAGCCAAGAAAGCGGGACCCGCATCAGATCTCCATCCCGAACGGCCGGGTGAACCGGACGTCACCCTCGACCATGTCTCGCATGTCTTCGACGTTGTGGCGGAACATGAGCATCCGCTCGATGCCGAACCCGAAGGCGAAGCCGCTGTACCTCTCGGGGTCGACGCCGCAGGCGGTGAGGACCCGCGGGTTGACCATGCCGCAGCCGCCCAGCTCGATCCAGCCCTCGCTGGAGCAGGTGCGGCAGGGCCGGTCGGGGTTGCCGACGGACTCGCCCTTGCACACGTAGCAGAGCATGTCCATCTCGGCGCTCGGCTCGGTGAAGGGGAAGTAGTTCGGACGCAGCCGGGTCTTCATGTCCGGCCCGAACAGCGACTGGACCATGTGGTCCAGGGTGCCCTTGAGGTCGGCCATGGTCAGGCCCTCGTCCACGGCCAGCAGCTCGATCTGGTGGAAGACCGGGGTGTGGGTCGCGTCCAGCTCGTCGGTGCGGTACACCCGGCCCGGGCAGACGATGTAGACCGGCAGCTCGCGCTCCAGCAGGGCGCGGGCCTGCACGGGCGAGGTGTGGGTGCGCAGGATGACACCGGAGTCGCCGTTCTCGCCCTTGGGGCCGTCGACGAAGAAGGTGTCCTGCATCTGCCGGGCCGGGTGGTCCGGGGTGAAGTTGAGGGCGTCGAAGTTGAACCACTCCGCCTCGACCTCGGGGCCCTCGGCGATCTCGTACCCCATGGACACGAAGACGTCCGCGACCCGCTCCATCATGGTGGTCAGCGGGTGCCGGGCGCCGGCCGGGACGCGGTCGTACGGAAGTGTGACGTCCACCGCCTCCTCGACCAGCACGCGGGCGTCCCGCTCGGCCTCCAGCTCCACCTGGCGCGCGGCGAGGGCCTTGTTCACGGCGCCGCGGGCCATGCCGACGCGCTTGCCGGCCTCGGCCTTGGCATGCGGGGGCAGGGCGCCGATCTCGCGGTTGGCGAGGGCCAGCGGGGAGGCCGGGCCGGTGTGGGCGACCTTCGCCTCGTGGAGCGCGTCGAGGGAGTCCGCGGCGGCGAAGGCGGCGAGCGCCTCGTCCCGCATGCGCTCGATCTCTTCCGGTTTCAACGCCTCGACCTCGACAGGGTCGTACGACTTATTCGGTGCCGACATCTCTTCCCGTACTTCCGATTGGCTGGCGGATGGTCCCCGTCACCGGCTGATGGACGGTGCGTCCGGCTTTCGGGACACAAAGGTGCCAAAGGCCGAGTCTAACGGGGTGGAGGTGTGCGGATGCGCCCGTGGGCCACTAGGCGAGATACGCCGGGGCCGCCACGGGCAGCGTAAAGCGGAACTCGGCGCCGCCGCCGGGGGCGCGGCCGACCGTGATGGTGCCGCCGTGCACCTCGACGATTCCCTTGACGATGTACAGCCCGAGGCCGGTGCCACCGCGCTTGCTGCCCCGCCAGAAGCGGGTGAAGACGCGGTTCATGGACTCCTCCGGGATGCCGGGCCCCTCGTCGCTCACCGTGACCGACGTGGCTGCGTTCTCGCCGTCCTCGCCCTCGCGGGGGGACGCCGAGGGCGTGACGTCAATGGTGACGGTTCCCGCACCGTGCCGCACGGCATTTTCGATGAGGTTGCTGAGGACCTGGTCGATCTTGTCGGGGTCGGCCCACAGGGCGGGCAGCGGCTGTTCGACGCGGAGCAGGAAGCGGTCGGCGGGCTGGCCGGCGGCGACGTAGGCCTGGATGTGCCGGGACACGGCGGCCCCGATGTCGACGGGCTGCCGGCGCACCTCCAGGCGCCCGGCGTCGATACGGGAGATGTCGAGGAGCTCGGCGATGAGGCGGGTGACGCGGTCGGCGTCGGCGTCGACGGTCTCCAGCATGAGCCGCTTCTGGTCGTCGGTGAAGCGTTCCCACTTGGCGAGCAGGGTGGCGGTGAAGCCCTTCACGGAGGTGAGCGGGGAGCGCAGCTCGTGCGCGACGGTGGCGATCAGCTCGGCGTGGCTGCGCTCGGTACGGCGGCGGGCCTCGGTGTCCCGCAGGGAGACGACCACGCTGCGCACCGGGCCCAGCGGCTCGTCCCGTACGTAGCGGGCGGAGACCAGCACCTCCCGGCCGCCCGGCAGCAGCAGGTTGCGCTCCGGCTGCCGGACCCGGATGGCGAGCCCGCCGTAGGGGTCGGTCAGCTGCCACCAGCGGCGGCCCTCCAGGTCCTCCAGCGGCAGCGCCCGCTCCAGCGGCCGGCCGAGGGCGTCGGCGGCCCGTACGGCGGTGATGCGGGCGGCGGCGGCGTTGAAACAGACCACCCGGCCGTCCGCGTCGGCGACGACGAGGCCGTCGGGCAGCTGGTCGGGATCGAGACCGAGGGCCGCGTCGCGGTGCCGGGGCGCGGAGGCCTGTCGCGCGTCCCGTCCCTCCGGCGCGGTGCTCGTGCCGGCCACAGTCATCCCCGTACCCCACCTCTCAGACCGCGCAGGCCCCGAGTTGGTCACCCTACTAGCTCTGGGTGACGGATCGGCACCCTCCGGAGGCACGCTGTGCGCGGGCCGACGCATAGAGACATACGGCGGCGGCCGTGGCGAGGTTCAGGCTCTCGGCGCGCCCGTGGATGGGGACGCGTACGACGGCGTCGGCGAGGGCGCGGGTCTCCTCGGGAAGTCCCCAGGCCTCGTTGCCGAACACCCACGCGGTCGGCCCGCCCATGGTGCCCCGGTCCAGCTCCTCGTCCAGGTCGCGGTCCCCGGCGCCGTCGGCGGCCAGGATCCGCACCCCCGCGTCCCTCAGTCCCGCCACGGCCCGCTCGACGGGGACGCCGACGGCGACGGGCAGGTGGAAGTGGGAGCCGACGGAGGCGCGCACGGCCTTGGGGTTGTACAGGTCGACGGAGGCGTCGGTGAGGACCACGGCCTCGGCGCCGGCGGCGTCGGCGCAGCGCAGCACCGTGCCGGCGTTGCCGGGGTCGCGCACATGGGCGAGGACGGCGACGAGCCGGGGGCGGGCGGCGAGGATGTCCTCGAAGGGGGTGTCCAGGAACCGGCAGACCCCGACCAGTCCCTGCGGGGTGACGGTGGTGGAGATCTCGGCGATGACCTCCTCGGAGGCCAGGTGCAGCCGGGCGCCAGCGTCCCGCGCCTCCCCCACGATGTCGGCGTAGCGCTCCGCGGCCTCGACGGTGGCGAACAGCTCGACCAGGGTGGCCTGCCCGCCGGACCGGTGCCCGGCGGCCTCCCGTACGGCCTGCGGGCCCTCCGCGAGGAAGAGCCGGTCCTTCCCCCGGAAGTTCCGCTTGGCGAGCCGCCGCGCGGCGCCGACCCGGGCGGACCGGGGGGAGATGAGTTCGGGGGAGACGGGGGGCATCCTCTTACCTTCGAAAACTCGTGTCCGCCGCGGCGGCGACGGGCCGCGACGGCGGATTCAGGCGGTGCCGCACCCCGCTGCGGGGAGGGCGCGGTGTGTCCCGCGCCGCGGCGGACCCGCCCGTGGGGACGGCGCGGCCGCCCGTGGCCGCGCGGCGTCGTCGGCAACAGCAGGACCCGCAAGCCGTGCAGCCTGCGGGTCCTTCGGTCACGTCGGCCTCGGGCCGGAACGTCACGCAGCCTTCGGGGCGTTGACGTCCGACGGCAGCGCCTTCTGCGCGACCTCGACGAGCGCCGCGAAGGCGCCGGCGTCGTTCACGGCCAGCTCGGCCAGGATCTTGCGGTCGACCTCGACGTTCGCGACCTTCAGGCCCTGGATGAAGCGGTTGTACGTCATGCCGTTGGCGCGGGCAGCGGCGTTGATGCGCTGGATCCACAGCTGCCGGAAGTCGCCCTTGCGCTTCTTGCGGTCGTTGTAGTTGTAGACCAGCGAGTGGGTGACCTGCTCCTTGGCCTTGCGGTACAGGCGCGAACGCTGACCGCGGTAGCCGGAGGCCTGCTCGAGGATCGCCCGGCGCTTCTTGTGGGCGTTGACTGCCCGCTTGACGCGTGCCACTTGTTAACTCCTTGTAGCGGGGTCGTGGTGGTGCTCACACGACCCGGAAACGATTCGGTCCCGGTCCAGACGCACGGCGCTCAGGCGGCGCCGCGGCGTCACTTGCCGAGAAGCTTCTTGATCTTCGCGGCGTCGCCCGGGGCCATCTCGGCGTTGCCGGTGAGGCGACGCGTGACACGGGACGACTTGTGCTCGAGCAGGTGGCGCTTGCCGGCGCGCTCGCGGAGCACCTTGCCGGAGCCGGTGATCTTGAAGCGCTTGCTGGCACCGCTGTGCGACTTGTTCTTCGGCATAGCGCCGTTATCTCCTCGTCGGTGGCGCTCCGGTGCCCGGTCGTGAAACCGGGCACGATGGAGCGTCGCTCAGTTCTGTCGGTTACATCCTCGGGGACGCACGTCCCCCGGGATCACGCCTCGGCAGGTTCCTCGGCGGGCACCTCGGCCTGGACCTCGGCCTCGTCGTGCTCGTCGGCCTCGGCGGCGTTCTGCGACTTGCCGGGGTTCGCCTTCGCGTCGGCCTTGCGGGCCTCCTGCGCCTGACGGGCCTCGGCCATCGCCTCGGTCTTCTTCTTGTGCGGACCGAGAACCATGATCATGTTTCGGCCGTCCTGCTTCGGGTTCGACTCGATGAACCCGAGGTCCTGGACGTCCTCCGCGAGACGCTGCAGCAGTCGGTAGCCCAGCTCGGGGCGCGACTGCTCACGGCCACGGAACATGATCGTGATCTTGACCTTGTCGCCCTGCTTGAGGAACCGGACGACGTGACCCTTCTTGGTGTCATAGTCGTGCGGGTCGATCTTCGGCCGGAGCTTCATCTCCTTGATGACCGTGTGCGCCTGGTTCTTGCGCGCCTCACGGGCCTTCATGGCCGACTCGTACTTGAACTTGCCGTAGTCCATGAGCTTGCACACGGGCGGACGGGCGGTCGCCGCGACCTCGACCAGGTCCAGGTCGTACTCCTGTGCAAGCTCCAGTGCCTTCGCGAGCGGCACGATGCCGACTTGCTCGCCACTGGGACCGACAAGTCGCACCTCGGGAACGCGAATCCGGTCGTTGATGCGGGGCTCGGCGCTGATGGATCCTCCTCGGTAGCACCACGCGGCGGTCTGGCGGACAGCCGCGTTACGTCTGTGTTCGAAGACCAACCGCGCCGAGGCACAAAAAATGCCCCGCACGATCACATGCGGGACTCCGAGCACTACCGGAGCACCGCCGCGATGCCGCGGGGCGCACTTTCGGGCGACTCCATCGTCCGTACGGAACGATGGTGGCCGCCTGACCGGATGACCCGCCGTCCCGGAGGATGGTCGGGTGGGAGATCGGAGCCTCCACTTGTGGGCCGCACAAAATGTCCGGCCGGTCGTCTTTCAGACTAGCAGCATCACCTGGCGGGGGCTAATTGAGGGAGGCCCGCCGGGACCACCTATCGTGTGGGGCATGAGTGACACCCCTCCCGAATCCCCCGACTTCGACGCGATGACCCGGGACATCGCCGAGGTCCCCGCCGTCGAGGTGATCGTGACGGTCGCCGTCAACCTGATGAGCGCCGCCGCCGTGAAGCTCGGGCTGAGCGAGGAGGGCGAGTCGTACAAGGACCTCGACGAGGCCCGCAAGCTGATCAGCGCGCTCGCCGGCCTGCTGGACGCGAGCACGACCGAGATCAGCTCCTTCCACGCGGCCCCGCTGCGCGACGGCCTGAAGTCGCTCCAGCTGGCGTTCCGCGAGGCGTCGCTCGTCCCGGACGAGCCGGGCCAGGGGCCGGGCGAGAAGTACACCGGCCCCGTCTACGGCTAGGTTCTGTCCGGCGGATCACGGCCGGAGCCATAAGCGGACCGCTGCGACAGTGACGGTGCCGTGGAAGACGTAGGCCCTCTTGTCGTAGCG